>CALJXB010000159.1 GCA_937974415.1 uncultured Kiloniellales bacterium | reverse complement strand
GCTGGCCGCCTCGGGAACGACCGGCGTGGCCCAGCGCATCACTGCCCGGGACACCGCGGGCATCGGACGGCTGCTCTGCGAGGTCGATGCCGGCCTCGTGGTGGTCGACCACCGTGCCGGCGTCGGCGGCGGGCTCGACATTGACGCCCTGACCAAGCAGACCCGCGCCTCGATCGTGGTCCTGGGTCTCGGGTGATGCGGTTGGGTCGGGCGCCGCGGGCCCTCGTTGTCGTCGTTGCCTTGCTCACCGCCTGCGCCGAGCGCGAGCGCCCGCCGCCGACGGTCGAGCCGGTACCGCAGGCGGCGCCCGCACCGATTCCCTTTCCGCCGGACGGCCGGGTGATCGTCGAGGCGCGGGAATATCCCTGGAGCGCCCTTGGGCGGGTCAACACCGGGGGCCGGGGCTATTGCACCGGCATTCTCATCAGCGCGAGTCACGTGCTGGCGAGCGCGCCCTGCCTCTACAATTCCATCGAGGGCCGCTGGTGGCACGAGAGCGAGCTGCATTTCGTCGCCGGCTACCAGCGCGACAGCTGGCTCGCCAATTCGCCGGTCCGCGCTTATCGCAAGGCGCCGGCCTACGATCCGCGCGCCGGAGCCTCGCTCGGCAACGTTGCCAACAGCTGGGCGCTGATCACGCTGGCGAAGCCCATCGGCCGGGAGACCGGATGGCTCGGCCTGCAGGCCTTGGACCAAGATCTGCGGCGCCGCATTTTACTGGGCGAGGCGCAGGTCGTGCCGGCCGGCTACCGGCGCGGCCGGCAACACGTGATCTTGCTGAACCTGGGCTGCGGCCTGGCCGGCGCGGTGGCGACGGCCTCCTATATCCAACCTAACTGCGCGGTCCTGCCGGGCGATGCCGGCGCGCCGCCGCTGGTCTTTTCCGGCGACACGCTCCGGCTGGCCAGCGAGCAGATGGCGAACGCCGGCCCCAGCTCCCTAGGGGCCGCGCTCAGGCAAATCGGGATCGCGCCGGGGCCGGGCCGGGGGCCGCGGCCGGGGGCGAGCGCCGTGCCTCTGCCGCTCGCGACCATCGACTACTTCTTGATCCATCTGGGCTACCTGGCGCCGGCCGCAGAAGGCGATTTCCGCGCGCCCGACGCAGCCGCGCGGGCGGCGGCGATCCGGCAGTTCCAAAGCCGCACCGGCCTGCCGGCCGACGGTCAGCCGAGCCTTTCCCTGCTCGGCTATCTCATCTGGGCCGCCCAGCCCCCGCCCGTGGTGGGTTAATCCGCCGCGCCGATTTCGGCGGTGCCGTCGAGCACTGCCGTGGCGTGCCGGTCGGCACCCGAGGGCAACGCCGCCGCCGGGTCCGCGATCCACGCCGCCACGTCGTCGAGCACCACCTCGGCCTCCAGGTCGCGCAGCAGCATGTGCCAGCCGTCCTGATAGAGGGCGAAGCGCTGGTAGCCGTTGGCCTCGGGCGGCAGGTCGTTCCAAGCCTGAAACGTGGGGTTTGCGGGGATCACCTCGTCCCGCTCGCCATAGAGCAACAGCACCGGCATGGTAACGCGCCCGGAGCTCGTCAAGGCCTGGTCCATGAGGTCGGTGAGCCCGTAGACGGCATCCACCCGGGTGCGCTTGATGATCAGCGGGTCGCGGCCGAGGGCGCGCAGCATATCGATGTTGTCCGAGGCCTGAATCCGGACCCCCTCGCCGGTCAGGTAGCCCCAAGGCACCAGGTGAGCGACGACCTCCAAGGCGACCCGCTGATAGCCGGGCATGGTGGAACGGGCCCAGACTGCCGGGGCGGAGAGAATCGCCCCGTCGACCTGGAACGCCGGGTTCCCGGCGAAGGCGACCATGGCGACCGCGCCGCCCATGCTCTCGCCCAGGATATAGAGCGGCCGTTCGGGGTGGCGCTCGCGGATCAGGCCGGCCAGGGCCACCAGGTCGTCGCTCAGGGTCTCGCTGCCGGCCCAGCGGCCCCGGTGGGGCGCCTCGCCGAAGCCGCGCTGGTCGTAGGCATAGGTGGCGATGCCGCGCTCGACCCACCAGGCGCCGGGCTCCTCGAAGGCGGCGGAATAGTCGTTGAAGCCGTGCAGCGCGAGGATCACCGCGCGCGGCTCCCCCTCCGGCAGCCAGGCGCGCAGAGGCAGCTCGAGCCCGTCGGCGGTGACCCAGTGTCCGTCCTCGAGCCGCGGCTCCTCGACGGCCGGGCCGGCCGGCACGAACTGGGGCGTGCAGGCGCCCGCAAACAGGGCGGTGAGCAGCAGCAGAGCGGCGGCCCAAAGCCCCCTGAGACCGGCCGGTCGCGGGCCGCGGCGCTCACTCGGCATCGGCGTAGCGGCGGCGGTCACGGCGGATCCGCGCCTCGCGGAGGATCCTGGCGTCGACCGTATCGTCGTGAGCGCCCCGGGTGAGCTGCAGGAAAATATCCTCCAGGTCCGCTTCCTCGGTGAAGATGTCGGCCACCGAAAGCCCGGCGCTGGAGACCGCCGCCAGGATCTCGGAAACCGGGCTGTCGCTGGCGCGGTATTGGAAGCGCAGGCAGCGTCCGCCTAACTTTTCCGGCCCGAAGCGGGCCAGGGGCTCGGGGATTTCCGCGATTTCCTGGGACAGCAGGAGGGTCAGCTCCTTGCTGTCGAGGCGGCGCAGCAAGGCCCGCTTGGTGTCCCAGGCGATGACCTGGCCGTGATTGATGATGGCGATGCGGTCGCAGAGCTCCTCGGCCTCCTCCAGATAGTGGGTGGTCAGCAGGACGGTGGTGCCGCGGTTGTTGAGCTCCTCCACATGGGCCCAAAGTTGCAGGCGCAACTCGATATCGACCCCGGCGGTGGGCTCGTCGAGCACCAGCACCGGCGGGTTGTGGACCATGGCCTTGGCCACCATGAGCCGCCGGCGCATGCCGCCGGAGAGGGTGCGGGCGTAGGCGTGGGCCTTGTCGCCCAGGCCGAGCGCGGCCAGGATCTCGTCGGTGCGCCGCTCGCGCGGCGGCACGCCATAGAGCCCTGCCTGCAGTTCCAGGAGCTCGCGCGGGGTGAAGAAGGGGTCGATGTTGAGCTCCTGGGGCACGACCCCGATGGCCGCGCGCGCCTGGCGCGAGTCTTCGTCGATGTCGTAGCCCCAGACGGTGGCCTGGCCGCTGGTCTTGTTGACCAGGCCCGCCAGGATGTTGATCAGGGTCGACTTGCCGGCCCCGTTGGGGCCGAGCAGGCCGAAGAGGGAGCCGCGCGGGATCTCCAGATCCACGTCGACCAGCGCGTGAGACGCTTCGCCCTTGCCGACGGCCCGGTAGATCTTGTTGAGGCCCTTGACCTCGACCGCATGGGTGGGCAGGCGCGCGCCACCGTTCGGCTTTTCCACGCCGGCGTCGTTCGTTTGGCTGCTGTCAGGCATCGGGGCTCCAAAAACGGTGGCCTCAACGCGGCCCGTTGATCCTGCGGCGGCAATCGCTATCATCCGCTGAAACATATGGTCAGCCAAGCGCCGATGTCGATCCCTTGGGCGGAGCCCGAGGTCGGGCCTGAGATCGAGCTGGCGGCGAAGCGGGGGGCAGATGGAACCGA
Source organism: uncultured Kiloniellales bacterium (assembly GCA_937974415.1). Classification (GTDB taxonomy): domain Bacteria; phylum Pseudomonadota; class Alphaproteobacteria; order Kiloniellales; family JAKSDN01; genus CALJXB01. The sequence continues at coordinate 1,358 of CALJXB010000159.1, read as the reverse complement.
CCGAGATCATCGATGTCGACAAGGAAGTCGTGGCCTGCGACGGCGGCGAGGGGGCGCTCGGCCACCCGCGGGTGTTCCTGAACATGAAAGGCGAGGGCCAGATCGACTGCCCCTATTGCGGACGCCGCTTCGTCCTCAAAGCGGACGCCGCGGAGGCTTCGGCCGGCGCCGCTCACTAAGCCAAAAGTTACTCCAGCCCGAAGCGGCCCTCCATCAGGGCCTTCATGTGCCGGTACCAGCTGCTCTGGAACCGCTCGGCCGGGTCGTAGTGGCGCTTCAGGTGCAGGAACTCTTGGAATTGCGGATAGGCGGCCTCGACCTGCTCGCGGGTCGCCCAGCGGTGGTAGGTGAGGAAATAGCTGCCGTCCCGCTCTAGGCCCCGGTCGATCAGCCGGCGAAATTCCGCCGTGGCCTTGGTGATGCCCGCCGGCGAATGGGGCACATGCAGGTTGAACACGATGCAGGCATAACTCTGGCGCGCCCAGGCGAGGAACGATTCGTCGTCCCGCTCGATCAGGCGGATCGTGCCATAGATGAAATCCACCTCGTGGTGCCGGAAGTCGCGGCGCACGGCGCTCATGAAATCGGCCAGGCGGTGTCGCGGCACGTAGATCTCGGTGATCGTCTCGCTGGCCGGGGTGGTCGCGCCGAGCTCATGGTCGAGCAGCTTGTGATAGTCGTCGATGTAGGTGCCGAGCTGATGGCTGTCGGACCAGTAGATCTGGCCGGAGGTGGCGAGGTAGTGCCGGGCGTAGACCTCGAAGGCCTTGGCTTGGTCGGTGTGGCCCAGGTGGAGCAGTGCGAGCCAGTCCTCCCGGCTGAGTTCCGCCTGGTCGCCCGAAATGGGCGTTGCCGGATCGACCGGCCGGTAGCAGGCGAAGACGCCGCGCCGCAGGAAATCCTCAGAGTCCGGATCGGTCGAGAACTGGAAGTCGCCGTAGAGATAGCCGTCTGAGATGCGGGATTCGAAAGCGGCCATGAGGTCCTCGACGTCGAGGATCTCCACCTCCCGGCGCAGCTTGGCCCGGGGCGCGAGCCGCAGGGTCACTTCCACCACGACCCCAAACAGCCCGTAGCCGCCGATCGCCAGGCGGAACAGCTCCGGGTTATGGGTGCGGCTGCAGCGGATGAGCGCGCCGCTGGCATCGACCAGGAGGACGGACTCGATATCGTCGATCAGCGGCTTGTAGGCGAGGCCGCGGCCGTGGGCGTTGGCTGCGAGCGCGCCGCCCAGGCTGAGGCGGTCGGCGCCGGTCTGCTTCTGGCGGATGCCCCATTGCAGGCGCGCGCCCTCTTGTAGCGCAATCACCTCGGGGATCAGCTTGGGCCACTGAATGCCCGCCTCAACCGTCACCGTG
>CALJXB010000158.1 GCA_937974415.1 uncultured Kiloniellales bacterium | reverse complement strand
GATGGCGTCGTTGCCCTCGACCATGCCGGAGGGCTCGAAGCGGGTGAAGGTGAAGGCCTCCACGTATTCCTCCAGCGGCACGCCGTACTGCAGGCCGATGGAAATCGCGATGGCGAAGTTGTTCATCAGGCTGCGGAAGGCAGCGCCCTCCTTGTGCATGTCGATGAAGATCTCGCCAAGGTGGCCGGTCTCGTATTCGCCGGTCCTGAGGTAGACCTTGTGGCCGCCGACGATGGCCTTCTGGGTGTAGCCCTTACGGCGCTGGGGCAGCCGGTCGCGTTCCTTCGCACGCTCCACGACTCGCTCGATGACCCGCTCGGCGACGATCTCGGCGCGTTCGGCCGCCGGTGCCTGGATAATCCGGTCTTCTAGGGTGCCGTCCTCGTCCCGGTGGTCGAACAGGGCGGAGGACATGGGCTGCGAGAGCTTGGAGCCGTCGCGGTAAAGGGCATTCGCCTTGAGGCCCAGGCGCCAGGACAGCATGTAGGCGTCCTTGCAATCCTGCACGCCGGTCCGGTTGGGCATGTTGATGGTTTTGGAGATCGCGCCCGAGATGAAGGGCTGGGCGGCCGCCATCATGCGGATATGGCTCTCGACCGAGAGGAATCGCGTACCGTTGCGCCCGCATGGATTGGCACAGTCGAAGACCGTAAGATGCTCGTCCTTGAGGCCCGGAGCGCCTTCCAGGGTCATGGCGCCACAGCAGTAGACGTTGGCGGCCTCGACTTCGGCCTTGGCGAAGCCGAGCCCGCCCAGGAGGTCGAAGGTCACGTCGTCGAGCGCGGCCGCGTCGATGCCCAGGACCTTGGTGCAGAAGTCCTCGCCCAGGGTCCACTTGTTGAAGGCGAACTTGATGTCGAAGGCGCTCGCCAGGTCCTCTTCCAGGGTGGCCAGCGCGGCCTCGGTGAAGCCCTTGGCCTTGAGGCTCTCGTGGTTGACCCCAGGGGCGTCCATGAGGGTGCCGTGGCCGACGGCGTAACGGATGATGGGCTCGATCTGGCCCTCGTCGTAGCCGAGGGTGCGCAGGGCCTCGGGCACCGTGCGGTTGATGATCTTGAAGTAGCCGCCGCCGGCCAGCTTCTTGAACTTGACCACCGCGAAGTCCGGCTCGATGCCGGTGGTGTCGCAGTCCATCACCAGGCCGATGGTGCCGGTCGGCGCGACAACGCTGGCCTGGGCGTTGCGGTAGCCGTGCGCCTCGCCGAGCTCCAGCGCCCGGTCCCAGGCCGCGCGGGCCGCAGCGGCCAGCGCCGGGTCGGGGCAGAGCGCCGCGTTGAGGGGCACCGGCGGGACCGACAGGCGGTCGTAGCCGGCCTCGTTGCCGTGGGCCGCCAGGCGGTGGTTGCGGATGACCCGCAGCATATCGTCCCGGTTGGCTTCGTAGCCGGGAAAGGGGCCGAGCTCGCCCGCCATCTCGGCCGAGGTGGCGTAGGCGACCCCGGTGAGGATCGCCGACAGGGCGGCGCAGACCGCCCGGCCGTGATCGCTATCGTAGGACAGGCCCCGGGCCATCAGGAGGCCGCCCAGGTTCGCGTATCCGAGGCCGAGGGTGCGGTACTCGTAAGACAGCTCGGCGATGCGGCGCGACGGGAACTGGGCCATGAGCACGGCAATCTCGAGGGTCACGGTCCATAGCCGCACCGCATGCTCGTAGCCGGCCACGTCGAAGCCGCTCCCCAAAACGCTGGCCCCCTCGCCCTTGGTCCGGAAGGCCATGAGGTTGAGCGACGCCAGGTTACAGGCGGTGTCGTCGAGGAACATGTACTCCGAGCAGGGGTTGGACGCGTTGATCCGGCCCGAGCGCGGACAGGTGTGCCACTCGTTGATGGTGGTGTCGAATTGGACGCCGGGATCGGCGCAGGCCCAGGCGGCATAGGCTATATCGTCCCACAGCTCGCGCGCCTGAAGGGTCTCGGCGACGGCGCCGTCGGTGCGCTGGGTGAGCTCCCACTCGCCGTCCATCAGCACTGCCTCGATGAAGGCGTTGGGCACCCGGACCGAGTTGTTGGAGTTCTGGCCGGAGACGGTCAGGTAGGCATCGGAATCCCAATCGGTGTCGTAGACCTTGAACTCGATCGTTTCGTAGCCCTGGCCGGCGAACTGAATGACCCGCTGAATGTAGTTGTCGGGGATCATGGCCGCGCGGGCGTTCTGGATCGCCGTCTTGAGGAGTGGATTGGTCTTGGGATCCAGGCGCCGGCCCGCATCTTCCGGCGCCTCGTCGGCGCTTTTGCCAGCATGGCAGGCGCGGATGATGGCGTTCAGATGCTTGTTGCAGAGCTTCGAGCCGGTCACCAAGGACGCCACCTTCTGCTCTTCCACCACCTTCCAGGCGATGTAGTCGGCGATGTCCGGATGATCGATGTCGACGCACACCATCTTGGCCGCCCGCCGGGTGGTGCCGCCGGACTTGATGGCGCCGGCCGCCCGGTCGCCGATCTTGAGGAAGCTCATCAGGCCGGAGGACTTGCCGCCGCCTGAGAGCGGTTCGCCCGAGCCGCGCAAGTGCGAGAAGTTGGTCCCGGTGCCGGAGCCGTACTTGAACAGCCTCGCCTCGCGCACCCAGAGGTCCATGATGCCGTTCTCGTTGACCAGGTCGTCGCCGACCGACTGGATGAAGCAGGCATGGGGTTGGGGGCGCTCGTAGGCGCTGGCCGAGCGCACGGCTGCGCCGTTCCTGTGGTCGACGAAATAGTGGCCCTGGCTCGGCCCGTCGATGCCGTAAGCCCAATGGAGGCCCGTGTTGAACCATTGCGGCGAGTTGGGCGCGCCCATCTGGCGGGCCAGCATGAAGCGCATTTCGTCGTAATAGGCGCGCGCGTCGTCTTCGCTGTCGAAGTAGCCGCCCTTCCAGCCCCAATAGGTCCAGGTCCCGGCGAGCCGGTGGAACACCTGTTTGGCGCTGGTCTCGCCGCCGCTGCGTTCGTCTTTCGGCAGGTGCGACAAGCCGTCGTCCGGCACCGAACGCCACAGCCACGACGGGACGTCGTTCTCCTCCACCCGTCTCAGACGGAGGGGGACGCCGCGCTTGCGAAAATATTTCTGGGCCAGGATATCGCAGGCGACCTGGCTCCAGCCGGCCGGGACTTCGATCTCGTCGGCCTTGAAGACCACCGAACCGTCGGGATTGCGTATCTCGCTCGAGGTGACGCGATACTCGATCGATTCGTAAATATCTTTGCCGGCTTCGGTATAGCGACGCGAGATGCGCATACGATGGTCTCCCCTCTCGCACTTACGTTGTTGCCCTGCGCACGAGAGGCGGTGCCACTGCGTGCCGGCGGCGCGGATGCCCCGCCGGTGGCCCACCCCCCGGACTGTCCCTCCTGGACAGGCCGGCGGGACGCAATAGCCACAACCGGCCCACATCTTGATAAGGGCGGGGAGTTAATCACAACATCTTGAGGCCGGCAATAGATATGGTATCCACAACGGGGAAGCCCGCGGAATCTCGCGGATTCCGATTTTCCGTTGGAGGCGCCCCTGGGCGGCTCAGGGTGCGACTCTGTAGGGGCCGGGAATGAAGAAGAGGTGGTCCTGCTGTTCGACAGCCAGATGGCAGCCGATGCAGAAGGCGACTCGCTCGTCGCCCTCGCCGTGGGTTTCGCCGAAGAACTTGCCGTCGGGATTGATCTGGATATAGCGCCAGTCGCTGCTCACGTAATTGAATCCCTTGGGCATCTTTTCCATGACGAAGAGGGGCCCCGGGCGCACTTCGCCGCTGCGCTCCACGATGAAACTGTCCTTGGCGATAATGGCGCCCACCGGCAGGGTGCCGGCGTCCTCGAAGCGGCCGTAGGCACGGCCCGCCTCGTTGACGTAGTTGTTGATGTAGAGGTTGCCGTGGGTCGCCGAGAGGTAGGGCGCCGTGTTGTAGCGGCGCCAGGCGCGGTAATCCTGGGCGGTCGGGCGGCCGCTTGTCGCGTAGCCGGCCGCGAGTTGGTCGACCAGATCCTGATAGATCTCCTCCGCCTCGGTCGAATCCAGGCGGGCCGGACGCCGGACTCGGAAGTGGCGCCGGGGTTTGTCGGGGTCGCCGCTGATTTGCGCGATTTGCAGGCTGTCGCCGGCCCGCAGGGCGGGGCTCGACAGCACCGAGGCCAGTAGACTCGCAATGAAGCCGGCGACGATCGAGAGGCGCAGCATGGCCCGTCTCCTTCCGACTCCATGCTAGCGCCGGCGCGCGATCACACGCCGTCACGGCTCTGTGAGAGCCGGCTCAATTCTTCGAGATGCTGAGCGCTCTTCGTGCCGGGCCCACCTCCCCACCCGGAATTATACTATCGCAGGTTGGTCGGGTGGGGAGGTGGGCCCCATTCGAAAAACACGCCGCGCCTTATGCGGGCTCGGCCAGGGGCAGATTGACCAGCAGGTTCTGGGGCTTGAGGCGCAGCCGCGAGTCCTCGCTCATGGCCATGGCGAGATAGACCGGCCGGCCGGCGATGTCCCGGCGCATGTCCCGCGGTTCGCGGAACTCCAGGCGAAACAGCGACAGCAGCCGGGTCATGCGGGCTTCGTCGACCTCTTCGCCGGTGTAGAGGTCGTTGAGCAGGGCCGAGCCCCCGGCATCGAGGCCGACGTGCCAGACCCAGCGCTCGTCGCGGATTTGCTGCACCGGCTGAATGTTCACGTCGACGGCGAGGAAATGGCGCACCCAGGCTTCCAGCACCCGGCACAAGGCGTCGAGCCCGCCGCCGGTGAAGCTGAGGTTGAGCACCGTATCGTAGGCCTGATCGCGGCCCCAGTAGAGGTCCGGGTTGCGCTCGTCCAGCACCTCCAGCTCGACGCTGCGCACGGGCGTCTGGGCTTGGGCAATCAGTTGGCCGAGGGCGCCGAAGCCGCCGGTCGCGGCGTACATTTCCAC
>CALJXB010000157.1 GCA_937974415.1 uncultured Kiloniellales bacterium | reverse complement strand
ACCGGGCAGAGAGGCGACGTTAACCACCTGCTCGCGGACCTTCTCGTCCATATCGGAGATCAACGCCCGGTCGGCATAGATGATCCCGGGGACGCGCATCGCGCCGCTCCGGGGGATGCGCCACTCGAAGGGGCCGATCTGATCGAGTGTGGACACGTCCATCCGCTTATTGTCCTCGTTGCATTCCCTTGGCCATGTCTCAGACGTCGACCACGCATTCAGCGACCCAGGTCCCGTCCGGGCCCTGGGCGACCCGCAGTTGGGTGTAGGTTGCTCCCTTGATTTCGGCCGCGGGCCGGTGCCGCGCGATGTCGATGGGCTCGCCCCAGGCCGTGCCGTCGAGACGGCCATCGGCAATGGAGACGGAGAAACGGGCGAAGATCATGCCTCTCGTCGACATTTCAAAGACCAGAGCGTTGAGCCACTCGACGAAGAGGAGCTCCAGGTCACGGGCTTCGCACTGGACCTTGACGGCCTCCAACGGCTCCACGCTTGGCAGGTCGGTGATCGCTGCCGAGAGGGCCAAGGCGCCCTGCTCGAAGGCTGCAGCTGGCGTCTCGCCCACGCCGCGCACGCCGATATCAGCATCGTGGGGAAAGTGTTCCCAGCTGCCCGGCTGTTCGTGTGATCCAACGTCGGATGAATGGGGCGAAGGCATGACAGTCCAATCAGTTAGCAGAACGACCTGATCATGGGCCGCCGATCCATACCATGCGTTAGATCAAACCACGGGGAAAAGGCCGCTATAGCTGGTGTCGACCCGAATGAGTTTGATCGAAGTCAATGCCAGACAACACATTGATTGATCTGATGAAAAGCGCGCTCGGTCAGGGTGACCGCGCCTGTAGAATGAGAGGAGCTGAGCCATGGAGTTTCTGGTATTCCGGTGCAATTTGGATCGGGATTGCTTCATCGTCACCAGCGAGGCCCACAAGGCGAGCTTGAGCGGCGATGTCTGCCCCACCCACGGCGACACCCTGGTAAGGGTCGGACGGTTCCCGGAGCTAGGCAAGGAGCGGACTGCCTTCGATGAAGACTTGGCCAAGCGCTCCATTGAGGAAAACGGCTTCTACCGCTTCCACTCCAAGACTTTCGACCCAGTGGCCGTGCCGCCATCTTCGATGCCCTGATTGTGTGCTAGTGCCGAGATGGGCGGCGATCTCGTAAGACTCTTCTCGACCTACCTCCGCAGCCTCCTCGAGGATCAGCTTGTCTAGGGGCAGCTCAGCCTCCGCCTTCATGAGCTGGGCATTCTCCTTTCGACGCTCTTTCAGTCGCTTGACCTGCGCCAACTTCATGCCATCGTACTCCAGGCGCCAGCGGAAGTAGCTCTGATCTGAGATCCCCAGCGCGCGGTAGACTTCGTCTCCCAGCCCAGCGCCTCGTCGTCGGTGACGATAGCCTTGATGCAGGGGTTGAGGCCGGCGACGTCGCCTCCGCCCGTCAAAATGGCTATCCGCATAGCTTCGCTCCGGTCACGAGCGGTTCGTGGACGCCATTCTACAAGCGCAGGCCCGGATGCCCTCTCAATTCGCCGTCAGCCGCCGCCACTCCATCACAATCGAGCCTCATTTCCGACAACAGGCAACCCAGAGTCTGCTCGACTCAGCGCATGAGGTCTTCGCCGTCCTTGAATTCCATATGGCCGCATCGGGACTATGACTGTAGAGTTTCGGAGGGTTGCTCACGGGCTGCAGATCTCCGCGGATTTCCTGAGAAAATTCGGATAGAGACGATTATGAATCCACCGCAGCCCAGGTGCGCACAAGCGTTGATTCCGAGTCCGGATTGGGCCTTGTTTCTCGATGTCGACGGAACAATCCTTCACATCGCCGATAGTCCGAACGGCGTCGTGCCGAACAAGCGCGTCTGCCGGTCGCTGTGCCAGCTCACCACTCACCTGCGGGGCGCCGTCGCGCTCATCAGCGGCCGTACGATCGAGAACCTCGATCGGCTCTTCGCGCCGCTCAAGCTGCCTGTGGCCGGACTCCACGGTCTCGAACGGCGGGATGCCGGTGGCGACCTTCACATTTTGGGGGAAGCCGAATCTCTCGAACATCTGCGGCGCCCGTTTGCTCGGCTTGCGGCTTCGAGAGGGGGTGTCATGCTGGAAGACAAGGGCCGCGCTCTGGCCATCCACTACCGTCAGGCCCCTGAAGAGGCAGAGGCCGTTCGGCATCAGGTCGAGGATTTGGTCCTTCCTTCCGCTCGGGACCTCAGGGTGCTTCATGGTAAGATGGTGAGCGAGGTGAAGCCGCGGCACGCCGATAAGGGATCGGCCATCCATGCCTTCATGTGCGAAGCGCCGTTCATGGGACGCGTGCCGGTCTTCATGGGCGACGACGTCACCGACGAGGACGGCTTCGCCGCGGTGAATGTGTTGGAAGGACATACCATTCACGTCGGCGGAGGGTTGGAAACGGCCGCACGGTATCGCTTATCGGACGTCGACCGGGTAACTGAATGGCTGGAATCTCTGCCATCGAGGTTTCGCTCTAGACATAGGTGATCCCCCCTTGACTAGCCTCAACCTTGCCGTGATCGGCAACTGTAGCTTCAGCGCCCTCCTGGACTCCCGCGCCCGCATCGTGTGGTGTTGCCTGCCGAGGTTCGACAGCGATCCGCGGTTTTGCGCCCTCCTGAACGACCATCAGGACGGCAAGGCGGGATTCTACGATGCCGAGCTGTTTGATATGAGAGAGTCGAAACAGCGCTACCGGGAGAATTCGGCCATCCTCGAAACGATCCTCAGGGACAGCCACGGCGCGGCGATTCAAATCACGGACTTCGCCCCGCGGTTCAAGCAATTCGGCCGCGTGTTCCGCCCCGGGATGCTGGTCCGGCAAATCGTTCCGCTCGCGGGTGCGCCCCGCATTCGCATCCGCCTGCGCCCCGCCCATGGTTATGGCCGGGGCAGACCGGAGACCACTCACGGCTCCAACCACATCCGCTATGTGATGCCGGACCTCACGCTGCGCCTCACGACAGACGGATCGGTCTCTTACATTCTCGAGGAGGTTCCCTTCATCCTCGAGACTCCCTTGACCCTGATCCTGGGGCCGGACGAGAGCTTCACCCTTCCCGTGGCGGACGCCGCCCGAGGATTCTCCGAGAAAACAAACGACTATTGGCAAGAGTGGTGTCGCTACCTCTCTCTGCCCTTCGAGTGGCAGGAGCCGGTAATCCGGGCGGCCATCACCCTCAAGATGTCGAACTTCGAGGACTCCGGTGCAATTATCGCGGCGCCGACCACATCCGTCCCCGAAGCACCCGACAGCGGCCGCAATTGGGACTACCGATATTGTTGGCTCCGCGACTCTTACTTCGTGGTGCACGCGTTGAACGCCCTGGGCGTGACCAGAACCATGGAGGGTTATCTCAACTACATCATGAACATCGTAGCTACCTCCGAGGACGGCTATCTGCAGCCGGTCTTCGGTATCGTTCAGGACAAGCGCCTGGATGAGAAGATTGTCGACTCCCTGATCGGCTACCGCGCCATGGGGCCGGTCAGGGTCGGCAACGACGCCTATAAGCAGGTGCAGAACGACGGCTACGGTTCAGTTGTTCTGGCCTGCGCCCAGATGTTCTTCGATCAACGCCTTTATCGTAAAGGAGACACCGCCTTGTTTCAGCGCCTCGAAAAATTAGGCGCCCAGGCGGCCCGGCGCTGGAATCGGCCCGATGCGGGCATTTGGGAGCTGCGCAACCGCAACAGCGTCCATACCTATTCGAGCGTCATGTGCTGGGCGGCCTGTGACCGTCTGGCAAAGATTGCCCGGCGATTGGGCCTCACGAAGCGCGCAACCTATTGGTCCAAAAAGGCTAAATCCATGCGCGAGGAAATCCTCGAGCGCAGCTGGAATCCGCAGTTGAACAGCTTCGTGGCGACTTTCGACGGCGCGGATGTCGATGCGGCGCTGCTCAGGCTGCCGCAAACGGGGTTCCTCCGCGCCGATGATTCGCGCTACGTGGCGACGGTCGCCCGCATCGAAAAGGACCTGCGCCGAGGACCCTATCTGGCGCGTTACAGCGTGGCGGATGATTTGGGAGTGCCACAAGTTGCCTTCAACGCCTGCATTTTCTGGTATATTGACGCGCTGGCGGCGTTAGGGCGCAGGGAAGAAGCCCGAGATCTGTTCGAGAGCATGCTTGCCCAGCGAAATCCGTTAGGACTCCTATCGGAAGACATCGATCCGAAAACCGGCGAGCTGTGGGGCAATTTCCCACAGACCTATTCCATGGTTGGACTGATTCACTCGGCTATGCGCCTCTCGAAGCCTTGGGAGGATGCGTTTTGAGTCGTTTGGTCGTCGTGTCGAACCGCGTGCCATCGCCTCACTCGGAGTTCCGCGGCACCGAGGGAGGGTTGGCGATCGCGATTCGGGATGCGTTGGAGGAGAACGGCGGTATTTGGTTTGGCTGGAGCGGGAACATCACGAAATCGCCGCTGGACCAACCCGACGTTGTTGAGATCGGAAAAACCACCTACGCGACTGTTGATCTGAGCGAGCAGGACTATAACGAATACTACTCCGGCTATGCGAACTCCGTTCTATGGCCGCTGTTTCATTATCGTCTCGACCTGACGGATTTCAGCCGGCGCGACATGGCCGGATACATGAACGTGAACGCGGCCTTCGCCACGCAGCTCCAATCCTTGTTGCGCGAGGACGATGTTATCTGGGTGCACGATTATCATTTCATTCCGCTGTGCGGCTATTTGCGCCAGGCCGGCTGCCGCAACAAGATCGGGTTCTTCCTCCATATTCCCTGGCCCCCGGAGGAGTTGCTCCTCACGCTTCCCAATCACGAGTCTCTTGTGCGGGAAATGTGCACCTACGATCTGATCGGATTTCAGACCGAGAGGGACCTGAGCGCTTTTCTCGGCTATGTGCGAAAGGAGACCAATGGCAAGGTCCGCGCCAACGGCGTCGTGAAGGCCTTCGGGCGCAAGACCTTGACCGGCGTCTTCCCCATCAGCATCGACACGGCGAAGGTCTCGGAGCTCGCCGAAAAGGCGGACAGTAGGCCACGCAAGCCAGACCTGGTGGAGGGCGTGCCAAAGGCCAAAATGATCATTGGCGTCGACCGCTTGGATTATACCAAGGGCCTTTTGGAACGCCTCGAGGCGTATGGCCATTTGTTGAACTCCCACACCGAGTGCCAGAGAAATGTCGTCTTCGTACAGATTGCACCGCCCTCGCGCAGCGACTTAGATAGTTACCAATTGATCAGCCAACAGGTTGAAAGCGCCGTAGGGCACATCAACGGAAGCTTTGCGGATTTCGATTGGTCGCCGGTGCGTTATTTGAACCGAGGCTTCAAGCGGCAGACGCTTTTGGGCTTTCTCAGGCTTAGCCAGGTGGGTCTCGTCACGCCGCTTCGCGATGGCATGAACTTGGTCGCCAAAGAGTACGTCGCTGCACAGTCGTCGGAAGATCCGGGAGTCTTGGTGCTATCGCGTTTCGCGGGCGCCGCTCAGGAGCTCAGTGGCGCCATTCTGGTCAACCCCTACGACATCGAAGGCGTCAGCGATGCCTTGGCGAGGGCCCTGATCATGCCGTTGGACGAAAGACGGGAGCGCTGGGAAGTCATGATGAAACGCCTGAGACAGTTCGACATCGTGGCCTGGCGGGAATCCTATCTGCAGGCGCTCCAAGGGGTCATGGATGCCGCCTGAACAGGGGTCGCCGCTGGTCCTCCTGGCCGATATAGGCGGTACCAACGCCCGTTTTGCCTTAGCCCGTGCCGACGAGATCGGACCGATCGCGACGCTACGAACGACCGAGCATGAAGATGCCGGAGCGGCCATTCGCGCGTTTCTGGATAGAGCCCAGCTTTCATCGCCGCCGCAAACGGCCGCGCTCGCCTGCGCCGGGCCCGTCGAGAACGGGCGGGTTCAACTTACGAACAGCGACTGGCACATCGATGCAGAGCAGGTCTGCTCGGAGCTGGGCTTCGAAGACGTAATACTGGTCAACGATTTCGCATCCGTCGCCTGGGCCATTCCTCGTTTGAGAGAGACGGATCTTCAGCGGATCGGCGGAGGACAGGGCCTGGCTGGAGCCCCGTCCGTCGCCCTTGGTCCGGGCACGGGTTTAGGCGTCGCGGGTTTCCTGTCTAACGACGGCGAGGACGTAGTCATCGGTGGAGAAGGGGGCCATGTCTCCATGCCGTGCGTGACCGATCGCGAGGCAGCGGTCTTGGCCGACATTCGCAAGGGGCTGGGGCACGTTTCGGCCGAGCGCCTCCTCTCCGGCGACGGGCTCGTGCGGCTATACAATACCGTGGCGCGCCTCGACGGTCTTGAGGCCCCGCAGCGGTCGCCTGCCGAGATCACCGATACGGCGACAGCTGAAGACGGTGCACTCTGTCGGGCGGCTTTCGACATGTTCTGCGAGATGCTCGGGACGGTCGCCGGCGATCTCGCACTGACATTCGGCGCGCGCGGGGGCGTCTACATCGCCGGCGGCATCGTGCCCAAGGCCAAGGAAGCCTTCGCCAACTCACGGTTCCGTCAGCGTTTCGAGGCCAAGGGAAGGTTCCGGGACTATCTCGCCCAAATCCCGACGTGGATCGTGACCCATCCCGAGCCAGCATTTCTGGGCCTCATGCGCGTGCTGCGCGGGACCGCGTCGCGACCATGAGGCTGGTCGGCCGGGCGCCTCAGATCCTTGTCCAGTATCTGTGCTGGTAGCCTGGAATTAGCTGCTGATCTTTCCTACTCTTGATCCGCATGCGGCCTGAGCCCCTTGAGGTCGAACCGTCATGGTGGCGCTCACAGCTCTCGATATCGCCGTGATGGCCGCCTATTTCGTGGCGATCATAGCGCTTGGCCTGCATCCGATGGGCAACGCCGAGGATCAACAGGCGCCGGCTCAGGCCCTTGGGCGGACCGGCTCGATAGAGCGCTTGCCATCTCTCAATGAGCGCCGGACGAGAGTGATCGGCAAGGGCGCCGATCTCTTGCTCAAACTCACCGTCGGTCCGTGGGCGCGTCATGTCCAGGCTCTTTGTTTGGCGGGGCCGGCGGGCGAGTCGGCCCGATACCCTTCATGAGACCCGAGGATTGCGCTTTCTCTCAGGTCACGGCGCGCTTGTTCCAAGCTGCGGCACGGCCGCAGCAAGTAGGGGCTGACGGATGCGTCAGGTTGGGACACGGGTCCTTGTCCTGTCGGGTTGACCGACATCAGTCCCTCCGGGCGATCCGGCAGACCCGGCCCCGGCCCTCGACCTGGGCCGAAGTCACTGCCAAGCCCAGCTTCTTCTTCACGGTGCCGGACAGAAACCCGCGGACCGAGTGATGCTGCCAGCCAGCCTTATCGGCCATCTCGGGCACGCTCGCGCCCTTGGTGCCACTCAGCAATTCGATCAGTAGGGCCTGCTTGGTGCCGTTCCTAACGGAGTCCCGGGCATTCTGACGGGCAGGTTGGCTGCGGCGCTGCGATCCGCTCTTGCTCTGTCGGGACGTTGCGGTGCGACGTGCCGTCCCAGCAGGTTTGCGGATTTTTGGGGATTTGCTCATTGGAGCCTCCTTCGGTGTTTTGTGCCGCGCGGATCGCGGCGCTTCCACCTCCAGAGGTCCCGCCGGCCAGCCGGTCGGGGTGCGAATGGACCGGAGACGGTCCTTTCGTCGGCCAATAGGAACGCTTGCTTTGGCCCGGAAGTCCAGCTCTTTCAGTGCCGTCGATTTGGCGTGCAGGAGGACTGTTGACGTCGGGATCCGCGGCAATGGCGGCAGCCTCGGCGCTAACCGCCACATCGTGAGCGACCGCCCCGAGCCGGCGGCCCGAATTCGCAAGATCAGATGGGCCGAGCTGCTGCGACTGCCCGGCGACCGCCATCTCGACCGCGTCCTCGAGCATCGCAGTCGCGGTTGCAAACAGACGGTTCGCCAGATCTCGATCGTCGTCGTGCATAGCCGAGGCCTCGCCGTTAGCGCCGAGTGACGCTTGCTTTGCGACGAAAGTCCAGACCAATGAGGGGGCCGGGGTCGTCAAGGCGGAGTAGTCAGGCGTACATGCCGTGCGCGGCATTCGCGTTCCCGAAGGTCAGCCGTTGCTCAACCGGCCTTCTTCAGGAGCCAATCGAACAGGCCGACCTCGAGGATCATCTCGGCCAGGCGCTCGGGGCCGACCAGGACGATTTTGTCCTGGGCGTCGGAAAGCGGCGTCTTGGCGGTGTGATAGACATAGAACATCTTGGCGTCGTCCCGCCGCCCGAAACGGTCGGCATAGTCGTCGAGCTGAGCCTGGTCCGTCTGCAATTTGACCTGGACGAAGGTCGCTTCTCCCGTCGTTGGGAGCACGAGCTCGATATCGATGGTCTCTTGGGTCCCACCGCTGGCGCTCACGCGCCGCCAACCGCTTTGGGCAAAGACCAGCTCAACCAGCAGTTCGAAGTCCCGCCATTGCAGCAAACGCATGAGGTCTTTGATGGCCCCCAAAATGCTCTTTTTGGCGACCTTGACGAATCACAAACTGAAATGATCGCCCAGGTCTACTGGTCATAACAAATGGCTAAAATCGGCCAGGATCTGCCGTTTATAGCGTCCTTGGCTAAGGGCTGTTTGCGGATCAGATAGCGGTCGTTGGGCCAACATGCACCATACTTTCGCAGGTGACCCATTTGAGACATTTGCTTGGTTTGTAAGCAGCTGGAAAGCCCAGCCATGTTCCACCAGCGCTAATTGGATGCGGCTTGGTCAGACAGCGGACCTAGCCGCTCCCCGGCTGCTCTGGTCTATGAAACAATCGCCGATCACTGTATGCCGCAATCCCTCAGTTGTCCCTTCACTCGGCGTCGGTCGCGTGGCAACTCGCTGTGTTCGCGGCAGATGGCAGGTCTAGGCAGGGGTTGGAATTGAAAAAGCCATAGGGCATCAGCCTGAAGCCGGACGCACCAGCAAGAGTTGGAGGTGGTGTGAGAATCGCCGCTTGAACGACTGCTTTGTTATCAGAAAACGGACGCTCCTGACTGTATCAGCGAAGGACCGTTCCTGGCCGAAGATTGCCCTTCGCCGGCATCGAAGGAGTGTTCGATCGCATGACAGCCACGAAGGACGGGAATCGACCCAACTCGGTCTTTCACGATATCTGGTGCGAACGTCGGTTATCGGATCGCAAAGCGGGCGTTCGGGCGCGACCAGCAAGGCACTTGATAGCCAAAGACCTGATTCTTGTGACCTGCGCGTACTATGTCCTGTGTGGATGGCTCCCGCGCTGCAGATCGCCGACTTGACGACGCCTCGACAGCCAAGTTCGGACGCTGTCCCTTTCACCGTCGCGGCGCGTCGCGTTCGACGGGTCCGGCGGCGGTCAGCACCGTGTTGGTCAAGACGCGTTCGTCATGGATCATACGCCAGCTCAGCATTTTCTGGGCGTACTCCAGGATCAAGCCCTGGTACGTCGGGTCATCGGCGAGATTGCGAAGCTCCCCCGGGTCTTCCTCGAGGTCGAAGAATAGCGCCGGCAGGGCGGTAAAATGGACGTACTTGTAGCGCTCGCCGCGGATCACGGTCATGCTGCACTGGTCGGAGGTCAGGCCCAGGGCCTGCTCGACCCGCTGGTTGACGAGGTCGCGGAAGTCGTAGGCCCAGTGAGCCTCGGAGCGCCAGGTCGGGACACTCTCGTCCCGACAGAAGGGCAGGAGGGATTCGCCGTCGCACGCGAGCGGCACCTTGCAGCCCAACCAGTCCAGAATGGTCGGCATGACGTCGATGTTCTCGGTGAACGCCGAGATCACGCCGCCCCGCCCGCCGTCCGCCGCCGGCAGCGGGTCGCGCAGGATCAGTGGGGTATGGAAGGACTGGTCGAAATAGCCGTACTTGGCGAACAGCCAGTGATCGCCAAGCTGTTCGCCGTGATCGGAGGCGAAGACGATGAGCGTCCGCTCGTATTCCCCGGTCGATTCGATGTGGTCGATGAGGCGTCCGACCTGGGCGTCCACCTCGCTCATCATGCCGTAGTAGGTGGCGCGTAGTTGACGCAGATCGCCCTCCGAGAGCGACAGATTGTCGGCACCGGTGACGCCGACGGTGAAGCCGGTCCCCTTCTGATTGCGGAGGTAGTAGGCCAGCCATGGGTGTTGCCTAGCCTCGTCCTCGGGACTCGCTGCCCGCACCGGCGGCGGCACGTCCGACGGATCGTAGAGCGCGTGGTACGGCTCCGGCGCGACGAACGGCGGATGGGGCGACAGATAGGAGATGTGGGCAAACCAGGGTTGGTCCCGGCGTACCGAGATGTGCTTGATCACCTCATTGGTGAGGAAAGCTGTGTTGCTGTCCTCGGCGCTAAAGCGTGCTGGCGCGAAGGTTGGGCCGCGCTCGGCGGCGCCGGGAACATTGGCCTTGGGGCGAAAGACCTCGTTCTCTCCCGGCGGGATGTCGTAGCCTTTGGCCTTGAGGTCGGCCAGCCATGCCAGCTGGTCGTCCTTTAACCAGACCACCGGCGTCATGCCGGGCAGCAGCCCCTCGTAGCTCGATAGCCAGGGATCACCCGGCGCATGGACCCGCGGATCGGGGCCGATGTCGGTGTAGCCAAACAGCACCGGATCGTAGCCGGCCTTGCGGGCCTCGAGCGCGACGTTGGTGTGCCGCGCGTCGAGCGGCACACCCTCGGCGACCGAGCGGTGGTTGTGGAGGTACAGTCCTGTATGCAGGCTGGCGCGGCTTGGCGCACAGGGCGTGGCCTGCGCGTAGTGCCGCCGGAACAGCACACCCTCTCGAGCGAGTCGGTCCAGATTCGGGGTCTTGAGACAAGGGGGCCCAAGCGCCGAAAGACAATCGCCCCGCCACTGATCTGCGGTTATGAAGAGGACGTTGAGCGGCTTGGACATAGGTCGTGCGGCTCCTTCGTGAATTTATGATCAATCTGCGGACCGAAGGCAGACGGTGATCTAGCGCCTTGCAACTGTCGACGCCGGGTGGTCCATGGCGCCCTTGAGATCGAGGTCGCCGGCAAAATGGCAGGAAACATAATGGCCGGTCGCGAACTCGGCCAGCGGCGGGGCCTTAGCAACGCAGACATCCTGCGCGAAGCGGCAGCGCGTGTGAAAGCGGCATCCGGCGGGCGGGTCGCTCGGGTTGGGACGTTCCCCTTTGAGCTGGACCGGGCGTATCGGCAGGTCGGGATCGCCCACCGGAATCGCCGACATCAGGGCCTCGGTATAGGGGTGCAGGGGTGTGTAGTAGAGCTTCTCGGTCGGCGCCACCTCGACCAGCTGGCCGAGATACATGACGGCGACACGGTCACAGGCATAGGCTACGGTCGCCAGGTCGTGGGCGATGAACAGGTAGGTGAGGCCGAACTGGCCCTGAAGCTCCTTGAGCAGGTTCAGCACCTGAGCCTGGATCGAGACGTCGAGCGCCGAGACCGGCTCGTCGCAAACGACGAAAGCCGGATGAAGCACGAGGGCGCGGGCGATAGCGACACGCTGACGCTGGCCGCCGCTGAAGGCGTGCGGATAGCGATTGAGGTGAGCAACATTGAAGCCGCAACGCCCGGCGATCGTCATCACCTGCTCCTTGAGCTCCGATCCACTGGCAACGCCGTTGACCCGCAGCGGCTCGCCGATGATGTCGGCCACGGTCATGCTTGGGTTGAGGGAAGAGTAAGGGTCCTGAAAAATCATCTGCATGTGGCGCCACACGCGCTTCAGGTCCTGCGGATCGAGACCGGTTACGTCGATCGCCTCGTCGTCCCGGTACAGCGTCACCGACCCGGCGGCGGGCTCGAGCGCCCGCAACACGGCGCGGCCCACGGTGGTCTTGCCCGAGCCGCTCTCGCCCACCAGTCCCAGGGTCTCACCGCGGTAGACTGTGAAGCTCACTCCGTCCACCGCCTTGAGAACACCGCCCCCCCGGCCAGACAGGCCTCTTCGCCCGACCGGGAAGTGGACGGCCAAGTCCTTGACTTCGAGGAGCGGAGCGGCACCCGCCGAAGGTGGCGTCGCGTCAGTCATAGAGGTGGCACTCGACGATGTGCGATCCGCTCACCTGCGTCAGATCTGGGGTCCTCACATTGCAGGTATCCGCCATGAACGCCGCGCATCGGGGATGGAATCGACAGCCTGTCGGCATGTCGAACAGCCCCGGGACGTTGCCTTCGATCGCTACGAGCTCCTCCTCCAGGTTGCCCAGACGCGGCATGGCGTGAAGCAGGTCGCGCGTATAGGGGTGCCTGGCTTCGTGAAAGATATCCCGGACCTGCCCGCGCTCGACCACGCGCCCCGCGTACATGATGCAAACCTCGTCAGCGACCTGCGCGACCACGCCGAGATCGTGGGTGATGAATATGATGGCCATGTGGAATTCCTGCTGCAGCTCCTGCATGAGCTCGACGATCTGGGCCTGAATCGTCACGTCGAGCGCGGTCGTCGGCTCGTCGGCGATCAATAGCGCGGGGTCGCACGAAAGCGCCTTCGCGATCATTGCGCGCTGACGCATGCCGCCGGAGTACTCGTGGGGATAGCGGTCCACCGCCGCCCACGCGTCGGGAATGCCGACCTTGTCGAGCAGACCGGCAGTGATGTCGCGAGCTTCCTTCTTCGAGACCTTGCGGTGCAGCTGGACGACCTCGCCGATCTGGTTTCCGATGGTGTAGAGCGGCGAGAAGGAGCTCATCGGCTCCTGAAAGATCATGGCGATGTCGTTGCCGCGCAAGTCGCGGATGGCGCTGCCTCTGGGCGCCAGTTTGGCGATGTCGGTGACCTCGCCGCTGTCGGGCGAGCGAAACAGGATACTGCCTCGGGTGATCTCGAGCTCGCGCGGCAGCAGGCGAAGAATCGATGCCGCGGTCACGCTCTTGCCGCAGCCGCTCTCGCCGACCAGGGCCAGCGTCTTGCCGGGCGCGAGCTTAAAGCTCACCGACTGGATCACGTCGACCGTTCCCTGATCCGCGGAAAGCATGATCTCCAGGTCGCTGACCTCTAGTATGTTGTCCATGGTCACTTGGCGTAGGGGTCTGCAGCGTCGCGCGCGCCATCGCCGACGAAGTTGAAGGCGAGCACGGCGACGATCACGAACAGGCCCGGGATCAAGAGCCACGGCATGAGCACCAGAGAACGGACGTTCTGGGCCGAAAACAAAAGCACGCCCCAGCTCACCGCCGGTTCACGCATGCCCAGCCCGAGGAAGCTCAGCGCAGTCTCGGCGAGGATGATGTAGGGAAAGGAAATCGTCAGATCGACGATCAGGTAGCTCATGAACGACGGTAGCATGTGGCGGCCGATGATGCGAACGTGGCTGCACCCGGACAGGCGCGCAGCGAGGACGAAATCCTCCTCGCGGAGTGCCAAAAGCTTGCCCCTGACCCGGCGCGCCAGGTGAGTCCAGCCGATCATGGCGAGAATGACCGTGACGGCGATGTAGACCTGTGTGGCCGACCAGTCCCGTGGCAAGGCTGCGGCGAGCGCGAGCCACAACGGCAGCGTCGGAATAGAGCGAATGAACTCCACCACCCGCATTACCACCAGGTCCATCATGCCGCCGACATAGCCCGATATGCCGCCGAAGGTGAGGCCGAGCACGAAGGCGATCATGACTCCGATGAAGCCGATCGACAGCGACGTTCGCGTCGCATAGATGGTACGCGAGAAGACGTCGCGACCGATCTGGTCGGTGCCGAAAAGGTGCACCTTGCTGCCTTCGACTCCGAACAGATGAATGTCGGTGTCGAACAGCTTGAACAGTTTGTATGGCTCTGCCTTCACGAACCACTGCATGGGATAGAGTTTGCTTTCGTCGACAGTGGTTATGCGGCGCAGCGTCACCGGGTCGCGCTCGGACTTCCAGCCGTAGACAAAGGGTCTGGCATGGAAGGTTCCGGTGCTGTCGAAAAAGTGAATACCCATGGGTGGCCCCTGGGCATAGCGCAGGTCTCGTGTATGCGCCCTGTAGGGCGCGAGAAACTCCGGAACCAGCGAGATGACCAGGAAGATGCCGAGCACGCTCAGGCCGACGATCGCCATGTGGTGACGCCTGAACTTCCACCACATGAGCTGCCAGTGAGTGGCGACCTCATAGCTGCGCGTGCGGGGACTCCCTTTGGCTGCGGCGCCAACCACGCCGGCGGCTCCGGTCGTGCGGCTCATCAGCGCGCCCCCTCCAGGCGGATGCGTGGGTCGAGCCACAAGAGCAGCAGATCGGAGACCAGCGTGCCGATGACCACGAGTACGCAGTAGATAAGGATCATGGCGCCGGCAAGGTACATGTCCTGGTTAAGCAGCGCCTGCAAGAACAGCGGCCCTGTGTCGGGCAGCGACAGTACCAGTGCGACGATGGGGGCGCCGGAGATGATGTTCGTCAGCTCCCAGCCCAGCGTGCTGACGATCGGGTTCAGCGCCATGCGCACCGGATATTTCATCAGTAGCTTGAACTCGGAGATGCCGCCGGCCCGAGCGGCGATGACGTACATCTTGTTGATCTCGTCCAACAGCGTCGCCCGCATGGTGCGCATCTGAAACGCCGTCCCGGCCGTGCCGAGGACAACCACCGGAACCCACAAGTGGGCCAACATGTCCCCGAATCTCGCTAGGCTCCACTCAGCCTCCGCGTATTCGGGCGAGAACAGGCCGCCGGCGCTGAGGCCGAACAGTTCGGAGCCAACGTACAACAGGATTAGCGCGAGCATGAAATTCGGCGTCGCCAGACCGATGTAGCCGAGCAGGGTCATCACGTGGTCGCCGATGGAGTACTGTCGCACCGCCGAATAGATGCCGATTGGCAGGGCCAGCAGGTAAGTGAAAATAAGGGTGCTGAAGGCGAGCGCGAGGGTCAGCCCGAGGCGTTCGCCGATCACGTCCGAGACTGGTCGGTGAAACTCCCAGGAGAATCCGAAATCACCCCCCAGGACGCCGCCAATCCAGTCGAAATACTGAATGTAGAGCGGACGGTCGAGACCCAGCTTATTGCGCATCTCGTCCACCTCCTCCAGGGTAATCACGACGCCACCCTGTGCCTTTTTATTGGCGTAGGAATCAGCGAAATCGCCTGGCGGAAGCTGGATCAGGATGAAGGCGACGACCGACACGGCCGCCATCAGGATAACGGTGGATATTAGTCGTTCGCCGATCAGCCGCAGCATGCGCGTGGTTTCCTCAGGTCGGGTGCCCGAGTTGGCGGCCTTTGACGCGACTCACGGTGGACGCGCCACTGTCCACCGCGTGCCGGCTTGTGCATTGTTCTACGCCGCGCCGTATCCGATCAATTCTTGAAGTACCACTGATCGGCGCGCAAGGCGAAAGCGTAGCCGTAACCGAAATTTGCGATCTCGTATTTCGGCACATTGCCCAGTTTGTTCGACACCACGTTCGGCTTCGGAATGCGACCCACGGTGCCAATGATGATGAGGTTGTCGAGGTGAATATCCACCATTTCGCGGGCGAGCTCGGTGTATTTGGCGCTACCTGGAACCAGCGTCGGCCACACTTCAGCAATTTCAGCCAGGCGCTTGGCCCATTCAGGGGGTTCTTCCCCGCTCGTGCCGCCGCTATTCAACCAATCCCGCCACGGCACACCCATCAACGGCGTGAAGTCCGAGAACGGCACCACCATGGGTGAGACATTGGAGATCAGCACCGGCTCGAAGGTCTCGTCCCATTCGATCGCGATATCGATGTCGTTGGCGGCCCCCTTTTCGCGCAGTGCCTGGCTGGTGACCTCCTTGACCAGCGCGTTGATGCCAACGTCGTTCCACCAGCCGGCGATGAGGGTGGGGAACTCCGGCGTGAAGACGAACTGCGTGCTGAACTCCCAAAGGATCGTCACCGGCTTGCCATCGGATCTGAGCCGGATGCCGTCGGGGCCTCGTTTCAGGCCCATTTCGTCGAGCAGAGCATTGGCTCGATCGGGATCGTACTCGATCATGTAGTTCTCATCTTCGGGCTTGGTGAAACCGGCCACGGGCACGGCCTGGCGGGGCTCTGAAAGGCCGAGGAAAATGAGCTCGTTGATCTCGTCACGGTTGATTGCGAGGGACATGGCCTGGCGAAACCGCACATCGGCATAGATCTCACGCAGCACCGGGTCTTTATGAGTCTGATTGAAGATCAGCACAGGTCCCAGCGCGCTTGGCGGCAGGGTCACTGTGTAGTTACCCTTCGCCTCGTTCTCCTTGAGTATCGGATAGTCAGGGACCGGCATGTTCTGCGCCTTAAAATCAAGATTGCCGTTCATAATCTCGATGGGCCACAGCTCCTTGTCCACGAAACGCTCGTTCATTTTCTCGATGTAGGGCAGCTGCTGGCCAGAGGAGTCAATCTTGAAGTAGTAGGGATTGACCTCGTAGATGCGACGCTGCGTGTCGATATCGATCATGAGGTGGCTCTCCAGCGTCGGCACCTTGATGCCTTCCGGTGCGGCAACCACAGCGTCCTTCCATTTGTTGAAATACACGCCAAAACGCGCAACCCAGTCATCGAATCCGGCCGCTTTCGCTTCTTTATCGGCGTCGGGATTGTATTTGATGTGCATTGGCGAGAGGAATTGCATGTTGGCGTAAGGCGTGAAGTAGGAACCGATTCCACTCATGTACTGCAACAAAGCCGGATAGGGCTTGTCGAAGATCAGCTTGACCGTGGTCTCGTCGATCTTCTCGGCGCGCATGCCGATCGACCACGGGAATGGCGTCTCCTTGTGAATCTCCTTGTTGTTGATGATGTCATTGGCCCAGAAGGTCACATCATCGGCGGTAAATGCCTTGCCATCTGACCATTTGTGGCCCTTGCGCAGATGGAAGGTGACCTCGGTATAATCGTCGTTCCACGTCCAGCCCTGGGCGACGTTCGGCACGACGGTGACCATGTCATCCGAATAGCGGACCATGTTGAGCTGCCGCCAGGAAAGAATCTCGGAGGTGCCGGACTCGTAGGCGCGTGCAAATCCGCGCAGCGTCCCGCCGTATTCGCCGCAGTCGACGTAAGGCAGCACAACGAGCGGCTCTTCCGGCAGCCTTTGCTCGACCGGTGGAAGTGTTCCGGCCGCGACCTGGGCGGCGAATTCCGGACGCTCCGAGAACGTAAGCGTCGCGCCGGTCTGCTTTTCCAGATCCACCAGCTCGATCTGATGGGGAAATTCCGTTTGGAGGCCCGCCGGTTCAGCGACCGTCGGGCAGCCCGCCGCAACTGCTGATGTCGGCGGTCCCGCCAGGGCCCACACAGCACCCGCTGCGAGCGCCACAAGCGGCAATCGTACGAATTTGGATTTCGGGATAATCATGACGATATCCTCCCTTTGTTCCAGACTTTTTTGGGGCCGACCCTGTCGCGGGCACGTTCGTCACGTCCCCGCAACACAATCGGCGGTTCGATACTGTCTAAATTGTTTGCGTCGGGGCGTTTGGTTGCGCTGCAATCCCCGAATTTACTCAGACACGGTCGTAACAACATTCTCCCGGCATCGCCGAGGACAGCTAGCGCACCGACCCAGCGGGTAGCTAGCACACCGACTCAAACAGGATGAATTTCTTGTCCGGTCCGCAACCGTTTGATAGCTCGACCGACGACTGACCTTTTCGTCTAGCCACAGGATGCCTCATAATCTACCGAATAGCCAGGGTTCAGCAGCGGGTCTGCGCCAGCCCACTCTGTGGGGTCGGGCGGCGCCTCGGGACATGTCGCACTCGAGGACCACCCCGCAGCCGCATTCGTCGTCCATATGACAAGGACGACCGGACTCTCGGCGGGGGCAGAAAGCTCGACGGTCGATGCCTATGTCAATTCTGTAAAGTTGCTTGCGGGGCCAGGATTTGAACTGGTAGCGACTTCACTCCATGTCCGCTTCGCCACCCCAGACCTGACGAACCAAAGATCGTCCCATGCGACACGTGCCAGGCCGGATTATCCGGAGTGCTGCGCTTGAGCCAGCCGGCGATCTGCTCGGGCGACCAGCTCCGCTCGAGCTTCCTCGCCACCGCCCGGCACAGGCGCGGATGAGCCGCCAGCTTACACGCCTTCGCGCGCCGCGCTACAGAGCCCAAGCCCGTTTATCCACGCCTGCTGCACGATAGCGAGCAGGCCCGCCGTTGCGCTCGACCTCGCGGCTGACCGTAGAAGGCGAACGACCCAGACAGCCGGCAATCGCGCGCAGCGACTATCCGAGCGCAATCCCTCTGGAGATCTCCTCTCGCTCGGCCAGCGTCAACGCCAGTCTGGAGCGCCTTCTCTCTGCCGGTCGGATCCCACCGGACGGCCTCAGGTGATTGAATATGCACGACGACGGCTTGCCCAGGACCCGGCCAATCGACTTCAGCCCTTCGCCCTTCCGCCAGCGATCCCAAAGCGCCAGACTCTGTGCTGGCGTGAACCCCACACGTACATACTTTCTTCTCATCGCATTCACTCCACCTCGGACCGTTAAGGTAAAGTGTTGCTTCGAACAGTTGAATCCACCCTTCTATTTTGGAGGCCTCGGGACATAAGCTCACCAACACAACCTTCTCAAAGAACATCGAACATACGCGAGGGAGAAAATAGGAGCGACAGACCATCGCACGGCAAACAGGCTGTGGGTTCGCTTCTTGCTCCAGACATAAGAATCAGGAGTTTCACTCCCACGCTGATGGGATCAACTCTCACGCACATTCGGACGCCCATCGATTTGACGCACCTCAATGCGCGCGAGGTTACCGCGAGTGGCGCGGCGACGAGTTCTGCACCATTACTCGGACGGGGGCCCGCCATAATCCGCGCAGCCTTCGCTCAGCGCGAAGCACGCGAGCCGAATAGCCTTCGGAATTTCCACAGGAGCGCCGTCGCGCACGCCTTTCTCGTAATACTGCACGACCCGTCGCCTAAGACCAAGCGCCTCCGCCGCCTGCTTTTGCGACAGTTGCAGCGACTTACGCCAGCGTTTGAAATCGGACGGTTGCATCACGCATTCACGCCCGCCCCCCCGAGTGTTCTTGTTCTTTCTAGCTTTTCCCATCTTTCCGCAAAGGCCGATCTCGTTTTGAACCTGCATCGAATTTGACAGGCTTCTTTGCGGCAACCAAGGGAAAAGCGCACAGTGTGCGCTTTTCCCTTGTGTGGCCCAACCGGGCTCGTCTATTTTGCGAGGAAGCGCACGGCGTGCGCGTTTTCATGGGCGAGGACGCCCTAAAGCGGAGAGGACCAATGGCGAAAAAGGGCAATGAGAACCGAAAAGACAAAGCTGCCAATAAGAAATCGCTCGCAAAGCTGACCAAGAAGCTTGATCGCCTAGCCGGTCGGGTCGCGAAGCTCGAGAAGGCGTTGGCTCGGGACCGGGCGGCCTTTTCCGAGAAAATTGCCGGGTTGAAGGCGGCCCGAAGCAGGTCCGCCGCACCCAGGACGCCTGCCGTGGGGGCCAAGAAGTCTGCCGCAGGAGCCAAGAAGACTGTGGCGGCACGCGCCAAGTCAACGGCCAAGCCGAGGGCGAAGCCCAGGGCCAAGACAAGCACGCAAATCGCGTCTAAGGGAGTAAAGCCGCAGCCGTCAGACGCGACGACTGCTTAGCGTGTCCTTTCCTATCCGCCTTCCTGTATGACTGTCTTAGGCAGAGGAGCCTCCAGCGTGGAAGGGAACACAACATTCTGCAGCGGCTCGTGAATCGGTCTCAGCTAACGGGATACGTTGACGGCCAAGAATCCAACAAAACCCGCCCGCTAGTGCATGGGGCGTTGCAGCTCGCTGGCGTCGAGCGACAACCGTGGTACGACCGGTCGCGGCAGGTGCGATAAGGAGGATGTGGTCGATGGCCTCACCGACCAGTCTTTTCAAGTGTGGCCGTTGCCCGGCCTATTGCTGCTCTTATCCCATTATTGAAGTATCCAAAAAAGATCTGAGACGCCTTGCCGCGTACTTCAACATGTCCGTCGAGCAGGCGGCAAAAAAATTCAGCGAAAAGGCCTCGGGGAGAAAGAAGCGAGTCATTCGCCATCGAAACGACGAGCATTTTGGCTCAGTCTGCCGATTCCTCAATCGCAAGACGAGAGCCTGCTCCATCTATGCCGTTCGCCCAAAGATCTGCAGCGACTTTCCTGGAACCCGGCGCTGCGGCTACTATGACTTTTTGACCTTCGAAAGGCGATTGTTGAAAGATTCGGATCACGTCGCCGTCACGGATCATCCATAATAATCATCAACAAATGGCGCAATTCGTTCCATCCGTTTCTTGCATGGTCATGGCTCTTATCGACCGAACTCCGAGTACTTTGGCAGAATCATGAGGCAACCGGTTCGACGGCTGTACCGGACGGGGCGGTCATTGCAGCAGCGACACGCCAAGCCGTCACGGGATTTGAGCCCAGCCGCC
>CALJXB010000156.1 GCA_937974415.1 uncultured Kiloniellales bacterium | reverse complement strand
AAAAGGCTCAGGTCGAAATCCTCGCGATCGAGCGACTTGGGTGGTGGGCGCACGAAGTAGGGGGCCTCCAGGAACCGCTCGACGATCTGCTGCCGGACCTGGCCGCTCGCCGCCAGCCGGCCGTCCTGGTCGCAGGGCGCCCCGGTGTGGCGCTGGACCCAGGAATCCAGGAGCGCGTTGCCGGGCCCGGTGTCGAAGGCCAGCAGGCCGCTCTCGCCGGACCCCTCGGGACCGATCCAGGTTACGTTGGCGACGCCGCCTACGTTGAGCACCGCCAGGGGCTTCGCAAGCGCCGCCGCACGCGCCGCGTGGTAGAGCGGCGCGAAGGGCGCGCCCTCGCCGCCGGCCGCCACGTCCCGGCTGCGGAAGTCGGCCACCACGTCGATCCCGGTCTCTGCCGCCAGGAGGGCACCGTCGCCGATTTGACAGGTACGGCCCTCGGCGGGGGCGTGGGCCACGGTATGGCCGTGGAACCCGATCACGCCCACCTCGGCGGGTGAAATAGCATGAGCCGACAGCAGCTCTTCGACGAGGGCGGCATGACGCAGGGTGAGTTCGCGCTCGACTTCCGGCAAGCCAGCCTGCTCGCCTTGGCAGACGGCGGCCAGCTTGCCACGCAGGCTGTCGTCGTAGGGCCGGCTCATGAACGGCCCGGTCTCGACCCAATTTCTGCCGTCGGTGCGTATCAACGCGGCATCGATGCCGTCGCGCGAGGTGCCGCTCATCATCCCCAGCGCCCAGGCCCGCTGGTTCCAGTCTTTGACGTTCTCAGCCATGTCGATGAAGGTCCCCCTGTGCCTAAGCGCCCGGGCGCCCCGGCGCCGATTGAGAAGGCCGGGCGATTGTGATAGACCAGCGCGCCGCCGACAAGCGGTCACCACATTCGGTCACCAGCGGCACCTGGAACCACGGTTTTCCCATAACGGATCTCAAGTGACGGCTCTCAAGTCCGAATTCCTGCGCGAGATCAGCGATCGCGGCTTCGTCCATCAGTGTACGGATCTGGACGGCCTCGACACGCTGATGAGCGAGTCGTCCGTGACCGCCTATATCGGATTCGACTGCACCGCCGATTCGCTCCACGTCGGCTCGCTGCTTCCCATCATGCTGCTGCACTGGCTGCAGCGCTCGGGCCACAAGCCGGTCGTGCTGATGGGCGGCGGCACCACCAAGGTCGGCGACCCCTCGGGCAAGGACGACAGCCGGCAGCTGCTGAGCCAGGCCCAGATCGAGGCCAACATGGCCGGGATCCGGCGCATCTTCGACCGTTTTCTCAGCTTCGGCGCCGGCCCCGATGATGCCGTCATGGTCAACAACGACGACTGGCTCGACGGGCTGCGCTACATCGACTTCCTGCGCGAATACGGCCGGCACTTCTCGGTCAATCGCATGCTGACCTTCGACTCGGTGCGCCTGCGGCTCGAGCGCGAGCACCCGCTCAGCTTCCTCGAGTTCAACTACATGGTTCTGCAGGCCTACGACTTCTTGGAGCTGGCCCGGCGCTACGACTGCGTGCTGCAGATGGGCGGCTCCGACCAATGGGGCAACATCGTCAATGGCGTCGATCTGGGGCGCCGCCTCGACCAGCGCGCGCTCTACGGCCTGACCTCGCCGCTCATCACCACCGCCGCCGGCGCCAAGATGGGCAAGACCGCCGAAGGGGCGGTATGGCTCAACGCGGAGCGCCTCTCGGCCTACGACTACTGGCAGTTCTGGCGCAACTGCGACGACGCGGACGTGGGACGCTTCCTGCGCCTCTTCACGCTCCTGCCGCTGGACGAGATCGGCCGTCTGGAGGGCCTCGGCGGCACCGAGATCAACGACGCCAAGAAAGTGCTGGCCAACGAGGCGACGGCGCTCTGCCACGGCCGGGACGCCGCCGAGGCGGCGGCCGAGACCGCCCGCCAAACCTTCGAGGGCGGCGGCCACGGCGAGGACTTGCCGACCCTTGAGGTGAACCGCAGCGAGCTGGAGGCTGGCATCGCCGCCTACGAGCTGCTGTGCCGCGCCGGCCTGACCGCGAGCAACGGCGAGGCACGCCGGCTGATCAAGGGCGGCGGCGGCCGGCTCAACAACCAGCGGATCGCCGACGAAACGGCCACGGTCGGCCCGGCGGACAGCGACGCAGACGGCCTGATCAAGCTCTCGGCCGGCAAGAAGCGCCACGCCCTCGTGCGCGTGGTCGGCTGAACCCACTTCCCATTACCGTGTTGGGGACCGCCTCCCCTACTCTCTTTGCCAGGCCCCCCTCCCCTCCCGACCACCCGCGGGACTGTACGCTTGGGGGTGGTCGGGAGGGGAGGTGGGCCGGAGCCGAGAAAACGATCTAGCCGTTCACCCGGCCCGGCATGGCGCGCGGCGTGCTGTCGCCGTCGCCGCCCTTGATCCCGAAAATGCCCCTGAGAAAGCCGGGGGTCAGCACCGAAAGCGGATTGACCGAGACTCGCGGATCGCTGAGCGGGCCATTGATGCCGTAGACCACGGCGACGATCCCCTCACCCTTACCGCCGACCAGAATGGGCCCCAGAATCGGGATTTCGCCGAGAATCCGGTTCACCGTGTAGGCCGGCACGACGGTGCCTTCGACCTCGATGTCGTCCTTGCCGAAATCCACGGTTCCCTTGGCCGTCAGCCCAAGGGCGTTGCCGTAGGCGCGGAAGAGATCGGTGCTCACCACGTCGTTCGCCAGCGTGAAATCGCCGGTCAGGCGCTTGAATCTCAAGCCGTCGCCGTCCAGCACGTTGGAAATGCCCGTCAAGGAGGCCAGGCTCAGCAGTTGCGCCATGACCGGCGCGTCGCGCAGCAGATAGTCCTCGGCCTCGACCCGGCCATTCAAGGGATGGTTCGGGGCCGGCCCGGCGCTGGTGGCCGTGAGCACCAGTTCGCCGCCCTCGATGGTGTCGATGATCCCCAAGGCGCGCAGGCCGGCGCCCATGTCGTTCGTTCGCGCGTCCAGGCGGTAGATCCCCGCCTCCGCCGGCGCGAAGGCCAGATCGAAGGTCTTGCGCTCCGGCGCCTCCTCGGCCCCGCCCACCATGGTGCCGTCTTGACGGACCCGCCACAGGGCCTCGGGAACCTCGCCGTGCAGCTCGACGCGCTCCCAGCCGACTTTCGAGCGCTCCAGATAGAGGTCCGCTTGGCGCAAATAGCGGCCCTCTTCGAAATAGATAGCCTCCAAGGCCTCGCCGCTGATCTTCACCGGCGTGCCGTCCTCCGCCTCCTGTGCCTCGGCGGTTTCCGCCGGTTGCGTCTCCTCGGTCTCGTCACCCGCCACGAAGGGTGCAGCATCCAGGACACCCTCGCCCAGATCGATGACCAGGCCCTCGCCGACCCGCTCGACCGAGGCGCCGCGCAGCGCGGTCCCATGGAACGAGACCTCCTCGAAGCGAAGGGCGCTGAAATTGACCGTCCCGGGCTGCAGTTCGCCGCCGCCCCGCGCCGCGAGCGTTCCCGCCGTCACCTCGAAATCGTTCAAACCGGCGATCGACTCGTCCTCGAGCGCCAGCGACAGGCGCAGGGCCCCGTCCTCGCCGGCCGGCTTGTGCCACCGCAGGAACGGCAAGGACAGGCGGGCATCGGCCAGATTTGCGGCGATGTTGAGGGTGCCGCGCCGGCTCTGGTCGACGGTCGCGATGACGGCAGCGGAAACCGGCCCCTCGACGAAAGGCTCGAGATCGAGGCCGAGGTCGCGCCGGCCGGCCGTCCCGAGATCGGGAAAATCGAGCGCGAGGCGCGTGCGCAAATCCGGCTGGCCGGTGAAGTCCTCGCTCCAGTCCATAACCAAGGGCACGCCCGCAAGCCGCAGAGGGCCGGTCATCGACAGGCCATCGCGGTCGACCGTGAGGTCGAGCTCCATGTTGCTGGCGTCCCGGTCCAGAAGAAATCCGGCGACGCTTCCTTGTTTCACCGCCGCCTTGGCGCCGACGTTCACGTCGGCGAAGGTCAAGCCGCTCAACAGCGGGAAGTCGATCGCCAATTCGGTTTCTGCCCTGCCGGAGGCGCTCGCCGGATCGAAGCCGAGCCGCGCCAGGAGGTCGAGGCTCTCGTGATCGAGCACCTCGAGCGCTGCGCGCACCGGGCCGGCGATCGTGCCATCGATCTCGAGCCGGGAGTCGCCGGCCATGTCGAGGATGTCGACCCGGGTGTCGCGGATGGCGAGCTCGCCCTGGCGTGCCTCGTCCACCTGAAACTTGAGGTCGCTGCCCTCCAGCGCGGCGCGGCCTGTGATGCCGGTGATCGGGGGCATGGGGCGAAGATAGTGGACCTCGAGGCCCTCGATCTCGAAAGCGCCGTCGAGCGAGACGATATCGAGTCCCTCCGGCCGGCCGGCCGGCATCTCGGCCGCCAAGAAGAAGCGAGCATTCTCGACGAGCCCGTCCGGAATGTTCTCGGTGACCCACTCACGGGCCCCGGGTGCGGCCGCCTCGGGCCAATAATCGCCGAGCTCGGCGACCGGCAACGCGGACACTCGGGCCTCTGCGTTGACCGCGAAACCGGCGTCTTGGCGCACGGCGGCCGCCGTGAGCGAGACCGACGGTCCGGCTTGGCCGCCGGTCCCGAAATCGAGCGCCGCCGTCGTGATTTCAAGGCGCCCTGCGGCGCCATCGAATTGGCCGCGCACTTCTAGGCCGGAAACCGGCTTCGGCCGTGGCAGGAAGGGTGGCACCGAGAGCTGGCCGGCGCCGCCGGTCACATCGAAAGTCGCTTTCGTGAGCGCACCCTGAGGCGTGAGGGTCGCCTGAACATTGGCCTCGACCGGAATATGGAAGCCGGAGACGGCCTCCGGAA
>CALJXB010000155.1 GCA_937974415.1 uncultured Kiloniellales bacterium | reverse complement strand
TCTGCCGGAAACCTGACTCCGCACCGGCTTTCGTAGCTAATTCGCGGCCTTCAGAATCTCCTTCGCCAGGGCCGCAATTTCTTGGGCGGCGCGGCCGCTCGGCTGGGCTTCGCCGACCGCCTTGCCCTCGGCCAGGGCGGCCGCGAAGGCGACCCGGGTGCCGAGCCGGGCGCGGGCGATCCTGGCGCCGAGCTGTCCCGCCTCGGCCTCCATGGCCTCGGTCAGATTGGCGCGGGCCGGCACCCGGTTGAAGACCAGCAACGCCGGCACCTTCTCGGCCGCCGCCAGCTCCAGGGTCGGCCGGGTCGCCCAGACGTCCATCGGCGAGGGCTGGACCGGCACCACCACCAAATCGGCGGCGCGGATGGCGATGCGCGCCTCGGTCTCGGCATGGGGCGGCGAGTCGATGATCACCAGGTCGTGGCCAGCGGCGGCACGGTCCACCTCGGCCCGTGCGCGCCAGCCTTCGGTGGCGCTCACCAGGACGCCCGCCGGCGTGCCGTCCATCCGGTCGAGGCGGAGTCCGTACCAGCGGCTGAGGGATTGCTGGGGATCGATGTCGACCGCGACGACACGTTTGTTCATCGCCGTGTACGCGACGGCAAGGTGGGCAGCCAGGGTGGTCTTGCCGGCGCCGCCCTTTTGCTGCGCCACGGTAATGATTTTTGCCGTCATCCGGAACTCCAGGGGGAAAAGATTCGCCTTGAGTCATAGTGCATTCCAAGACGACCTTGGACAAGGAGTGCAGGGACAGCCGCGGCGCCCGTTTTGCACCGCACGGTAGGGGCCTTGACCCCCGTCCCGAAGAGTCGCAGGCTTTCCTCACGTGGCCGGGAAACCGGTGACGATATAGCCGCCGCAATGCCTGTGCGGTGACTCTCGGTGGGCCACTGTTACCGCGGACAGGGCACCACCTGAGCAAAGAGAGAGCTCAGCAAAAGAGGGGCCGTCCGACCTGTCGGACGGCTCCCGCTCCGTTCAGGCCTCAAGCCTCGCGCCAAGTCTCACAGAATCGATTGCTTAAGAGCAGCGTCATCGCGAAGTTCGGCGCGTGGGGGCCTCGCGGCCGCGCCAGCCGTAGCCGCAGCCCGGCACGAAGACGATGCGGTCGAAGTCCGGGTCGACCTCGCGGAACTTCTTCCTGAGGCGCCGGACCAGCGACTTAACCCGCTCCGGACTGTCATCGCTCTGACGGCCCTCGAGCCCGGATAGAATGGACCGGGCCCGCTGGTAGGTCAGACCGGGGCCCGGCGCCGCCACCAAGCCGGAGAGCAGCGCCCGCTCCGGCAGGCTGAGGTCCAAGTAGTTGTCTTTCCAGGAGACCTGCGTTCCCTCGGCGTCGAAGACCAAGGGGCCTTGGCTGCGCCCGGTTTCGAGGCAGCCCGCCTCGCCGATCAGGGCGCCCGCCCGGATCGCGTTCGTCAGGTGCCGCCTCAGGCTCGCGAAAGGCTGGGCCAAGTCGATGACGCCAACCGCACCCCATGCCTCCGACGAGTCGCGGGCGTCGCCGCGGGCGCTCAGGACATAGACCGGGCTGGCACAGCGCGCCGCCCGAAGCCGAGCCCGCGGGTCTTCGCCGCCCTCGGACGTCCTGGCATCAGCCTTGTCATTGACGATTAGGGCGTCGACCAGGGCGCCCGCCTCGATATGGCCGAGGGCGGCGTCCGCGTTGTCGAACTCCACGATCCGAAAGCCCTCCTCGGCGAGGGCCATGGCCAGCGACTCGCGCAACAGCCGATCTTCGAGCGCGAGGATCACCCGGCCACCGCGCTCCGCGCCGCCTACCTGTGCCAGCGCCATGTCTCGCTCTCGACCTCCGTCCCCAAAATCCAACCCACCAGGGCGGCCTACCTACACCCAGGAGAGTATACACCGTTCTGTCGCGGTTTTGGGGACCAGCGCCCTCGACGGCACCAGCACGGCGCCTTATTCGTCAGGCAGCAGCACGATCGCGTCGTCGGCCCAGGAGAGCCAGACCGGCTGGTCGGTCTGGTCGATGCCGACGGCCGAGCGGCCCTCGTTCTGCATGGCGACGGCCACCGGCTCGTCGCGGCCGGTGAGATGGACGTAAAGGTGGGAGCGGTCGCCGAGATAGGCGGCCGGCCCCATCCGGCCCTCGGCCACGTTCACCGCCGGACCCGGCGCCTCGAAGGTCAGCCGCAGCTTTTCCGGGCGAATGGCGACAACGATCTCGGCGCCCACCGTAAAGGCCTCGTCTTGGGTCGCGGCCCGCACCTGGCCCAAGGGGCCCGCATCGATGCTTGCCGTGCCGTTGGCGGCCTCCCGCACGGTGCCGCCGAAGAAGTTCATGGTGCCGATGAAGTCGGCGACGAAGCGCGTCGTCGGCCGCTCGTAGAGGCCCATGGGCCCCTCGACCTGCAGCACCCGGCCCTTCGACATGACCGCCACCCGGTCCGACATGGTGAGCGCCTCTTCCTGGTCGTGGGTCACGAAGACGAAGGTGATGCCGACGCGCTTCTGCAGCGCCCTGAGCTCGAGCTGCATCTGCTCCCTCAGCTTCTTGTCCAGCGCCCCCAAGGGCTCGTCCAGCAAGAGGACCTTCGGCTCCTTGATGAGGGCGCGGGCCAGCGCCACGCGTTGGCGTTCGCCGCCAGACAGCTGGGTGGCGCCGCGGCTGGCATAGCCGGGCAGCTTGATCATCTCCAGCATCTCCTCGACCCGCGCGTTGACCTCCGACTTGGAGAGGCCGGACTTGCGCATGCCGAAGGCGATGTTCCCGCGCACGTCCAGGTGAGGGAAGATGGCGTAGCTCTGGAACACCATGTTGACCGGGCGCTGGTGCGGCGGGATCGCCGACATGGCCTGCTCGTCGATGAAGATCTCGCCGCGGGTCGGCGACTCAAACCCGGCCAGCATCCTGAGCAAGGTGGTCTTGCCGCATCCCGAGGGCCCCAAAAGGGAGAAGAACTCACCGCGGCGGATGCCGAGGTCCACGTCGTTGACCGCCTTGACGCCGGCGAACTCCTTGGAAACCCCTTGGATCGAGATAATGTGCTCGTCGCTCACGCCTACGACTCCCCCTAACTCACTTTACGCAACTGATCGCCCCGCTGCCTGAACCATTCGGCGAAGGTGATCATGATGAAGGTGACGGTCAGGATCGTCGCCCCCAAGGCCAACACGCCCGGCAATTTCTGCGGAAAGCGCAACTGGCTCCATATGAAGACCGGCAGGGTCACGTCGGTGCCCGCCAGGAAAAACGCCAGGATGAATTCGTCGAAGGAGATCGTGAAGGTCAGCATCAGACTGGCAACCAAACCCGGCAGGACCAGCGGGAAGGTCACCCGCCAGAACACACACCAGGGAGTCTCGCCCAGATCGAGACCGGCCTCTTCCAGGCTTTTGTCGAACCCTTCGAGGCGCGAGATCATTATCACCATAGCGAAAGGTACACACAGTAGCATGTGTCCGACGCCGATGGTGAGGAGGGACAAGGGGATACCGCCAGTGCTGGCCATCACCAGCAAGGCGATCCCCATGATGATCTCGGGGATGACCAGCGGCAGCATGATGAAGCCGACCACCGGGCCGCGGCCGGGCATACGGTAGCGGGTCACCGCTTTCGCTGCCAAGGTGCCGAGGATGGTGCTCAAGACGGCGACCGTCCCGCCGACCTTGAGGCTGTTCATCAGGGCGGCCAGCATGCCGGGATTGTTGATCATGTCCTCGTACCACTGGAACGTGAAGCCCTTCAGCGGGAAGGCGACATAGATGGAATCGTTGAAGGAGAAGATGGGCAGCACGAGCACCGGTCCATAGATGAAAGCGAGATAGATGACCGTGTAGACGCCCAGCCCGCCGAAGCGGTCCCTTTTCTGGGTCCAGGAGGCGCTCATGCCACGCGCTCCCTCACCTGTTTGGTGAACCAGAGGAAGGCGCAGACCACAAGCGTGATGAAGAACATCGACATGACCGCCGTCGCCGCGCCCAAGGGCCAATTGTTCGCCTTGCCGAACAGCGAGGCGACGATATTGCCGATCATAATTCCCGTCGGCCCGCCGACCAGGTTCGGCGTCACGTAGTCGCCGGTGGTGGGAATGAAGACCAACAGGCTGGACGCGATGATGCCCGGCATCGAAAGCGGGAGCGTCACTCGCAGGAAACTCATGATCGGACCCTCGCCCAGGTCGGCCGCGGCCTCCAGCAGCGAGCGATCGATCTTCTCCAGGGACACGTAGATCGGCAGGATGGCAAAGGCTGCCCAGGCGTGCGCCAGGGTAATGACCACGGCCGTCGGGTTGTAGAGAATGAATTCCAGAGGCGCGTCGATGACTCCCAGCGTTATCAGGCCGGAGTTGATCACGCCGTTGAAGCCGAGCACCACCTTCCAGGCAAAGACCCGCAGCAGGTAGCTGGTCCAGAACGGGACGGTGATCAGAATCAGCCACATCAGCTTGTTCTTCTTCACCTTGAAGGCAATGAAATAGGCCGCCGGATAGGCCAGCAGCACAGTCGCCAGGGTGACCGCCCCGGAGATCTTGACCGACTTGATCAACAGCTTGAGGTAAATGGGTTTTTCGAAGTAAACGATATAGTTGTTGAAGCTGAAGGTACGGTCGAAGTCGAGATAATTCTGGGTCCAGAAGCTGAGCGTCACCAGGATCGCGAGCGGGACCGCCAAAGCGACCAGCATCCACACCATGGTCGGCGACAAGAGCGCATAGCCGCGGATTGGTTCGTGGCGCATGGCCGCCGCGCGGATACGGTCAACCAATCCAAGTCGCGGCGCTTCCAGGCGCGCCGCCGACACTTCGGCACGTTCAGCCACGGCATTACCCCCTTGTGCCGTAATCTCGCCGTGCGAGGAAAAGCCTCGCCCTCGTCAATGCCACCGGCCCCCCGTCCCTGTTCGGCCTCGTCAGTGACCGGCCGCCCGGCTCTAGAGGAGGGCGCCGGGCGGCGCGGTCCAAGCTATCGATCGGCCCCTAGGCCCCGGTCTTGACCTCCTCGAACATGTTTTGGAGCTCCGGTTCGTTGCCAATCGGCTCCTGGAAAATACCGGAGTTGAGGCGATCCTCCGGATTCCTTGTCAGGCCGCGATCCGCCAAGGTCGCATCGTCCACCAAATCGAAAGCCTTGCGATTGGCATGCCCGTATCCGAACTCGGTAATCTCCCACGCACCGGCCTCTGGCGAAATCAGCGCATCGATGATGTCATAGGCCTTGTCCAGCTTAGAGGCATCGCCTTCCGCCATGAGGCTTATACCGCAGGTCCAGGTCATGGCGCCCTCCTTAGGCTCCATGAACTTCACGGGGATCCCTTCCGCCTTGAGGGCCGAGTAGGCGTCGTTCCATCCCACGGCGGCCACTACCTCTCCGGACGCTAAAGCATTTTGAATGTCGGTCGGGCTGCTTGAGTAATAACGCAGCAACGGAAGCTGCTCACGCAGCAGCTCTTTGGTCCTGTCTACTTCCTCAGGGGTCATGTTGAAGGGGTCCTTGGCGCCACCATAAATGGCCGCCACCATCACGCCGTCGATCAGGCTGTCCATCATCGACAGGCGGCCGCGATAGCGTTCGTCCCACATCAAGCCCCAGGACTCCTCCTCGATGTCCACCATATCCTCGCGATAAATGATCGAGGTCTGGCCCCAATCCATGCAGACCCAGTAGCGCTTCCCGTCGACCACCATATCGGGCACGTTCTTGAGACTCTCGATGGTGTCGCCGAAGTTGCTCAGGCGTGAGTCGTCGATCGGCTGAATGATGCCGGCATCCCGCCAAATCGCGACCTTGTAGGAGCAGGGCATCACAATATCGGGCGTGAAGCCGGCCCGCATCTTGGCAAAGGCCTCCTCTTCGTCGCCGAAGAAGGTGAAATTCGGACTCTCGCCATGCTTGCTCAAATAGGATCCGTGCATGCCCGGATCTTCGTAGCCTTCCCAGGTGAAGATCACCGGGTGGTCCTCGGTTGCAGCCAGTCCTCGCCTCGACGCCAGCGGGGCAGCAAAAAGGCCGAGGCCGACTGCGGCCAAAGCCTTCTTGAATTCCCGGCGGGTCATCTTGCCGGAGGTCATTTTATCCATCAGTTCGTTGGCTTCCATTGCATAAGGCTCCCTTGTCACCAATCAATCTCGTCGTTGAGTTTCCCGCTTCGGGAACCTTTGAGGCCCCTCGGGGAACCGTATGGACCGGCCCACCGGACACGGCGGATCCGCCAAGTCTTCACAGATCCGAAGGTGAGGGACTCTTGCTCGACTCAAATTCCGGGTCCCACGCCCCAAGAGGCCACCTCGGCCGCCGCACCACTTCGACCGGCCAGCATGGGTCGCCCTCGACTCGGGTTCGAATTTCTGATCGGGCACAATGGTCGGCTCAGGCACGTGACGCGCCGACCAAACGTTCCAAGCCTCACTCCCGTCCTGCCGTGGCCAATCCTGCACGCGCCTGGCGCCGGACCGGTCCTTCTTTTATGAAACCATTGAGACACCCTCCCGCAGCCATGTCAACGCGGCTGAAGGGGGTCGAACAATTCATGAAGGATCGCAACCAGGGAGGCTAAGGTCCTGACCGGAGCGCCATTCGCTTCCGGTGACTCAATCAACGGCTAAACAGTGGCAACGTGTGAGCCTCGGCCAGGCTCTCCCCCACACGGACGTCGAAATTGGGCGACATTAGGCGCTTCGCCCCTGCGCGCTCCGCGCGCCCGTGCCCGGTCAAAACGTGCAGACCTCCGGCACAGCCCGCCCTTCGCCCAGCCTCGAGGTCTCGGGCCCGATCGCCCACCACCCAGGACGTCCCCAGGTCGAGTCCGAGCCGCTCGGCCGCCCGCAGCAGCATGCCCGGCTGGGGCTTGCGGCAGGGATGCTCCCGGCTGTAGGGCGGCTCTCCGTCCGGGTGGAAGGGGCAGGCAAGCACCATGTCGAAGGCTGCCCCTT
>CALJXB010000154.1 GCA_937974415.1 uncultured Kiloniellales bacterium | reverse complement strand
GGCGCCATGAGCTTGTACTCGCCCCGGCCGTCGCTCACGATCCGCCAGCGGTAGAACGTGCCGGTCTCGATCTCGTACTCGGTGACGGAAAAGCCCTCGGCGCCCCGGATCTCCCGGCCCGTCAGTATCCTTTGCGTCTCGGCTCTTGAAATGCCGATCTGGAACGGCGGACCGAGGCGAATGTCTCATGCTGAAAGGCCCCCGCCGTAGTCGGAGCTTGGCTCAGACGGCGCATACGAGCCACCTCCGGTCTTTCGGGAAAGTCCCCACGTCCCTCGACAGTGACCGATACCGTCCCCACGCAATCATGACCCGCTCCATATATGCTCTGCGATCCACTGGTCGTAGACGAGCTGGATGCTTCTTCGCGCCAAGACAGCATCGGCAATACGCTTGACGTTTGGAAACTCGTCGACTGACGGCTGCCCCCGCGACGGCTTTAGCCACGTGGTCAGCATGAAGAGATAGATGTCGACGGCGCTGAATCGCTCGCCCAGGACCCACTCGTCGTCGCCAATCTGGTCGTCGATAACTTTCCACGTCTCCCGCAGGCGCCGGTTGCCGCGTCTCTGAGCGCTCGGCTCGTCGGCCGGGGTGTCGGCGAAGCGACTCGGATAGTAGTTGAGCTGAAAGGCGTTCTGAACGGAGTTGGAAAAATATACCAGGGTTTGCAGATACAAGCCCCGTTCCGGATCGTCGACGGCGGGCGCCAGATTTGCTTCCGGGTGACGGTCGCAGAGAAACACGGTAATAGCGGCGCACTCGTACATGGCGCCTTCGTCCCAAACGAGGACCGGGACCCATCCATTGGGGTTGATCGCCAGCTGTTCCGGCGGGCGGGGCTCGTCCATGGCGATCGTCGATTGGATCAGCTCGTAGGGAGCGCCGATTTCTTCCAGCATCACTCGGGTGCCCATCGCAGCGCTCCCGAGTGCATAGAACAGTTTGTACGCCAACGGCCCCTCCTCTCGTTTTCGGGACGACACGTCCGAGCGACTGACCTCAATAGGTCCAAGCTTCCGTGTGAGGCCTGATCTCGACTTCATTGCTCCACGCGGATCTCGGTTGCAGGTAGGTCAGCCAATAGGTCTCGGCGACGTCGTCGGGATCGGCCAGTTTCACCGGATCGTAGTCTTCGCCGTAGAGGTCGCGCATGACCGGGACATCGAGATCGCAGTCCAGCCTGAAATGCACGATGTGCACCCTGTTCTTGGCGTAGGCTTTTGAGAGACTCTGGGACAGCGCTCGCAGCCCGAACTTGCCGATGGCATAGAGCGGATAGGTGCTCGAGCCTCGAAAAGCGGCCGTCGCGCTTGAAAAGAATAGGCTGCCCTGCGACCGCTTGATCATGCCCGGCAGAACCGACTTGGCCGCGGCGAAAGCACCGATGACCTCCACCCGGTAAACCTCCTCGAGCGCCGCATAGGACATGTCGAGCGGATCGCAGGCGGCGAACGCCCCTCGCGCGTTGTAAATGAGGAGGTCGATCTCGCCCATTTCGCGGTCGATGGTCGCGATGGCCAATTCCAGGGTCTCGGGCCGGGTGGCATCGGCGGGAAAGAACCTGACGTTGGCTGCACCAGCGACCGCGGCCTCGATCGCGGCTGAGCTGTTTGCCTCCGAACGCGAAATCAATGCGATGTCGAACGCGCGGCTCGCAAACTTTGCGGCCAGTGCACGGCCAAGACCTTCCCCGGCGCCGACAATGACGCATACCGGTTTCGTCAATGCTTCCTCTCCCGCACCAGATGATTTCCTCAGGACATCAATACACCGCGGGACGCGCCACGGCATCCCATAGGATGCTCGCCGTCGTCTCGCGGACAGTCAAATCGGCCGAGAGAACAAGCGCGCGAACTAGGGTCGAAGTCCGCCTTAAGTCACAAATCACCGTTGCGGCCCCCTTTCCCGACGTCCGGCTCCGAGGGTGAAGCGGGTATCCGGTTGTCGGACGATCCGTATGAAGCGCACCGTTCAACACCGCGCGCCATTCTCATGGACCGGCTACTGGGGACCTTGGTTAAGCGGGCCAGGAAGTCAAGGCGACGCCTGGGCCGAAACCCTACTGGACGACGAAGTGGCCCGTCATGCCGTCGGCCTGCATGCCCTCGACGTAGAACTCGTAGGTGCCCGGACGGATGGGTACGAAGTAGATGTCGATCTCACCCTCGTCGTCGAACTCGACCGCGTAGAGGCCGCCCAGGGGCTTCACCTCCTTGTCCTCGATCGAGACCTGCTCGACCCAGGAGTTGCGCATGAGTTCCGGGGCCAGGAGCTTGTACTCGCCCCGGCCGTCGCTCACGATCCTCCAGCGGTAGTAGGTACCGGTCTCGATCTGGTACTCGGTGACCGAAAAGCCCTCGGCGCCCCGGATCTCGAGCGCCGGCAGCCGCTCGGCGCGCTTGGCCAGATTGCCCTCCGCCAACGCCGATGCGGGCCAAAGCAACACCGCCAAAACTAGGAGCCAGCGCATCATGTCACCCCTCAGCCCCCCGACATGCGCGGCAGGATGAAGACTTCGCTGTCGGGTGGCACCGGCTCGAACCAGGCATTGCGGTAGATCCGGCCGTCGATGGCGACCGCCACGCCCTTGTCCAGGCGCGGCTTCAGCTCGGGGCAGGCCTCGCCAAGCCGGTCCAGGAGCTCCTTGATGTCGCCCGCCTCGAGATCGAATTCGGAGGTGCCGCCCGCCGCGGACTTCAGGGTACCGCCGAGCATCACCTTCACCATGGTTCAGTCCGCGCCAGAGTCCCTTGCCGCGTCGAGCGCTTCCAGCACCCGAGGCGGCGACATGGGAAGGTGGGTCAGGCGCAGGCCGGTGGCAGCCTTGACCGCGTTCGCCACGGCCGCCAAAGGCGGCACGATAGGCGTCTCGCCGACGCCGCGCACACCATAGGGATGGCCGGGATTCGGCACCTCGACGATCACCGTGTCGATCATCGGCACGTCCGAGGCGACCGGGATCCGGTAGTCGAGGAAGCCCGGGTTCTGCAGGCGCCCGTCCTCACCGTAGACGTACTCCTCGTTGAGCGCCCAGCCGATGCCCTGAACGGCGCCGCCCTGGTACTGGCCCTCGACGTAGCCGGGGTGGATCGCCTTGCCGGCGTCCTGGATCACCGTGTAGCGGGTGACGCTGACCCGGCCCGTCTCCTCGTCGACCTCCACGTCGGCGATGTGAGTGCCGAAGCTGATGCCCGCGCCCTCGGCGTTGATCTCCGAATGGCCGGCG
>CALJXB010000153.1 GCA_937974415.1 uncultured Kiloniellales bacterium | reverse complement strand
GCCGGCCTGACCCTCACCGGCTATTTCCTCGAGCGCCACGTGTTCCACCCCCAGGACCGCGGCCTGCCCCAGGCCCGCCAGCGGCTCGCCAATGCCTTTCCGGCCGAAGTGGCCCCCATCAGCGAGACGCCGTCATGAGCGCGACGCCGTCGTGAGCCAGGGGACCGGCCAAGCCGGAAGCGGCCCCTCGGCGGCGGTGGTCGGGGCCGGCATAATCGGCGTGTGCTGCGCGCTGTTCCTTCAGCGCGATGGATACAGGGTGACCCTAATCGACCGCCAGGGGCCGGGCGAGGGGGCGTCTTTCGGCAACGGCTCCATGCTCACCTGCGAGGCGGTCGTGCCGGTCCAGACACCGGGCATCGCCTGGCGGGTGCCCGCCATGCTGCTCGACCCGCTGGGCCCCTTGCGGGTCCGCTGGGGCTATCTGCCGCGCCTCGTGCCCTGGCTCACGCGGTTTCTCCTGGAGAGCCGCTGGCCGCGGGTCGAGGCCGCCTCGATCGCGCTCGCCAACATTCTCGACCGGGCCCTCGACGATTTCGATCCCCTGCTGCGCCGGGCCGGCGCCGAGGCCGAGGTCCGCAAGACCGGCTTCCTCATGGTCTACGAGAGCGAGGCCGGGTTCCGGCGAGCCCAGCCGCTCATCGACCTGCAGCGCCGACGCGGCGTCCAAATGGAGATGCTCGACGCCGATGCCCTCAGAGCGCGGGAGCCCAAGCTAGCGCCGATCTTCGCCCGCGCCATCCTTTACCCGGAGGTCGCCCAAGCCCTCGACGTATTCCGCCTGGTGCAGATCCTGGCCGAGTCCTTCGTTGCTCAGGGCGGCAGCCTGCTGCGCGAGGAGGTGCGCGACTTCGCCTTCGCCTCGGACAACAGGGTTGCGGCCGTGCTGACCGACCTGGGACGCCACGCCTGCGATACCGTCGTGATTGCCGCCGGGGCCTGGTCGCGGCCGCTCGTCCGCCGCCTCGGCAGCGACACCTTGCTGGATACCGAACGGGGCTATTCGGTCCTGATGCCCGATCCCGGCGTGGTCCCGAACACGCCGCTCTACTCCACCGAACGCGGCATCGTCTTCTCGCCCATGGAGATCGGATTGAGGGTCGCCGGTACGGTGGAGATGGGCGGCTACGACGCGCCGCCCGACTGGCGCCGGGCCGAAGTCCTGCTGACCCATGCCCGGCGCTGGCTGCCGGGGCTCAACACCGAGGGGGTCGAGCGCTGGATGGGCTTCCGGCCGTCGATGCCCGACTCGGTCCCGGTGATCTCAGGCTCGCCGCGCAGCGACAACGCCTTCTTCGCCTTCGGCCACGGTCACGGCGGCATCGGTTTGGGCGCACGCACCGGCCGCCTCATCGGCGACCTGGCCAGCGGCCGTCAGCCCAACATCGACATGGCGCCCTACCGGGTCGACCGCTTTTGAGGGGCCGGAAACTGGCGTTGGCTGTTTCGGCTTCCCACATGCCATGAATGGGGCGTTCGAGGCCAAGGCTGCGTTTCTGGACCATCCCCGCCGTGATCGGGCTGGGGCTGATCGGCCTCGGTCGGACCGCCGGCGCCCAGTCGTGCACGGAGCTTAGCGGCGCAATTTATTGCGGCCTCCAACGCTCCCACACCACCGTCGGCAGCCAGGTGATCTTTCCCCAGGGCCCGCCGGCGCGTCGGATCGGCAACTACCTCGTGCTGCAGGAGGACGGCAAGCGGCGCCTCGTGGGCGGCCTGCCGCCGCGCCACGGCATGGCGCCGCCTCAAGGTGCTCGTCCGGCCGGCCGGCTGATCGAACTTAATCGGGGCCGAAGTTTCGGGGCCTTCTCGTTTCCCAGCGGGACGGCGGGCAAGCTTTCAGACCGGCCTTGAAGCGTGCTAGAGAAGGGCCGCCTTGCGGCCCGGTGCGCGCCGAATTATTGTAGGTCCGCACCGCACCTGACCACTAGATCTGGTAGATTCGGAAGCTCCCATGGCCTCGTCCTCCACCCCAGCGCCGGCCGGCGAGATCCGCCACGTGCGCTTCGTCGACGCGCTCGAGGAGCGCTATCTCGCCTATGCGCTGTCGACCATCATGGCGCGCTCGCTGCCCGACGTGCGCGACGGCCTCAAGCCGGTGCACCGGCGCCTGCTCTATGCCATGCGCCAGTTGCGCCTGACCCCGGACCAGGGCTTCAAGAAGTCGGCCCGGGTGGTCGGCGACGTGATCGGCAAGTTTCATCCTCACGGCGACCAGTCGATCTACGACGCCCTGGTGCGCCTGGCCCAGGACTTCTCGTTGCGCTTTCCGCTGATCGACGGCCAGGGCAACTTCGGCAACATCGACGGCGATAACGCGGCGGCCATGCGCTACACCGAGGCGCGCCTGACCGAGGTCGCGTCGGCGCTGCTCGACGGCATCGACGAGGACACGGTCGACTTCCGGGCGACCTACGACGGCGACGCGCTGGAGCCCGAAGTTCTGCCGGCCAGCTTCCCCAACCTCTTGGCCAACGGCGCCCAGGGCATCGCGGTCGGCATGGCAACCGCCATCCCGCCCCATAACGTGGGCGAGGTCTGCGACGCGCTCTTGCACATGATCAAGTATCCCAAGGCGACGGCGGCGAAGCTGAGCGAGCTGATCCCCGGCCCGGACTTTCCGACCGGCGGCGTCCTGGTCGAGGACCACGGCGCGGTGGTCGAGGCCTACAAGACCGGCCGCGGCTCGTTCCGGGTGCGCGCCCGCTGGGAGGTCGAGAAGCAGAAGGGCGGCGCCTACCAGATCGTCGTCACCGAGATCCCCTATCAGGTCCAGAAGGCGCGCCTGGTGGAGCGCATCGCCGAGCTCTTGCAGGCGCGCAAGCTCGCCATGCTGGCCGACGTGCGCGACGAGTCGGCGGCCGACCTGCGCCTGGTCCTCGAGCCCAAGAGCCGCAACGTGGAGGCCGAGGTGCTGATGGAATCCCTGTTCCGTCAGACGGACCTGGAAACCCGCGTCTCGCTCAACATGAACGTGCTGGACGCCGACCACACGCCGCGGGTCATGTCGCTGGGCGAGGTGTTGCAGGCCTTTCTCGACCACCGTCACGAGGTCCTGCAGCGGCGCAGCCAACACTGGCTGGACAAGATCGACAAGCGCCTCGAGGTGCTCGACGGCTACCTGATCGCCTACCTGAACTTGGACGAGGTGATCCGCATCATCCGCTACGAGGACGAGCCCAAGTCTCAGCTCATGACGACCTTCGAGCTGAGCGACGATCAGGCCGAGGCGATCCTCAACATGCGCCTGCGCGCCCTGCGCAAGCTGGAGGAAGAGGGCATCCGCAAGGAGCACGCCGAGCTCACCGACCAGCGCAAGGAGCTCAAGCGCCTCCTGAAGAGCGAGCCGGAGCGCTGGCGCGTGAT
This sequence comes from uncultured Kiloniellales bacterium, assembly GCA_937974415.1. GTDB lineage: Bacteria > Pseudomonadota > Alphaproteobacteria > Kiloniellales > JAKSDN01 > CALJXB01. The sequence goes on along the minus strand of CALJXB010000153.1, from coordinate 315 downwards.
CGCCACCGAGATCAAGGAGCTGAAGAAGCAGTTCGGGCCGGCCAGCGTGCTCGGCGCCCGGCGCACCGAGCTGGGTAGCCCGCCGGCCGACGTGGTGGTGCCCATTGAGGCGGTGATCGAGCGCGAGCCGGTCACCGTACTGTGCTCCGCCAAGGGCTGGATCCGCGCCATAAAGGGCCATGCCGAGGACCTCACCACGGCGGCCGCCCAGGCCAAGTACAAGGAAGGCGACCGCGGCCGCTTCGCGGTCCCGGCCTGGACCACCGACAAGCTGCTGGTCTTCGCCACCAACGGCCGCTTCTACACCATCGGCGC
>CALJXB010000152.1 GCA_937974415.1 uncultured Kiloniellales bacterium | reverse complement strand
CTTGATCTCCTTCACCCAGGAGACTAACGACCAGGGTCCGGCGGTCGAATGACGGTTTGTGGCTAGAAACGGTCCTGACAGCCACTGACAATAAATGTCTGCTCTACCCCCAACAGCCGACATTGAAAATGGGATGTCGGTTTTCGCTCCGACTACGTCTGCTTTCCGCTCAGGAGCGGACGTTTGGCGAGGGTGCTCCGGAGGTCCGCGTTTGACCCACAAGAGACATTCGCCAAAACGAAAAGCGGTCGTTTGTACGCCGCTTTGAAACCTTCCCCAAGCCAATTAGTTCAGAGATCAAAATCGGGAGAGGTATTTAGATGCACCTATGTTAGACCGGCGTCATGCCGGATAGCTTCGGCCTCATCCGCACTCACGAGACTAGCGAGCTTCTGATTCAGAGATCCTGCGTTTGCTAGTACTGCCAGCGCAGCGTCCTTTTTCTTGTCCTCGGGGGCGAGTCTCCACCCCTTGAGTGCAGTGTCGAAACTAAGTTGTGCAGCACCACCTGCTGCCCGACCGCGACCGGCCTTCTCGAAATCTTCGACCATTCCGCATCTCCTCTATCAGCTAATCACGAATCCTATGAACTATCTCAAGGTTTTCCGACGGGAGCTCAAGGCTATTATCAAAGGTGGCGATATCAACGCCGCTGTCGATTTTGCAGCCGAATTGATTTTTGGCGACATTTCTCAGATAACCCCCAAATTCAGGTAAATCAATCCACAACTCCACCGCCAAGGGCACTGCATCCCTTCCGCAACCATTCCATGGCATGATTTTAGACCTTGAAGGCGCGGACGAATGACCGCTTTTGATGCAGTGAACGGCTCCCATCCAACGGAACCGCGATGGCAGCTCCTGGCTATAACTCGCCGTTAGAGCGGCCTCTGCGGCACGTCTGCTTTGCCTTCAGGTGCGGACATTCTGGCCGCGATGTCCGGATATCGCCTAATTCCTTCTCCGGCACCTTCGACGGCAAGCTCCAGGCAAAGAAGGTGGCTCTAACCAAAGCTGCCAGAATGAAGGGTGAAATTCACTACGAGACTCTGGAAATGGAGGCTGGAGCTTCATTTGAGGGCAGACTGAACCGTGTCGAGGTGACATGAACCAGCGGGTTGAGACCTCACAGGGTTGCATCCCCGCGCATAGGCATCGGATCGATCGTTTGACCTGCCGCCACCAAGAGGTCCAACTGCTATGAAGGAATTTGGCGCGTCAGAAGAAGGCAACTAGACCTTCGCCCACCCCCAGCCTGCAAGAAATGCGGGTGACGTTCAAAGTCAGCGGTTGCGCAAGACCCGCGCGGGCGTTGCGGTATAAGCACTCAGAGTCGCCACCCAACCAACAGCCAGCGTCACGAACGTAGCCGCCATGGCCAGCACGACGCCGCCGGTCCACGACACACTCACACTGCCAAGGCCCGCCGCGCGCGCCACACCGTAAGCAACGCTTAGGCCCAACGGCATCGCGGCCAGAGCCACCAGCGTGCCTAGACTCAAGAACTCCACCGTCAACTGGCCCAGCAACTGACGCCTGGTCGCGCCCAACACTTTGAACAAGACGGCTTCGTTAGTGCGTTCTCTAAGCCCCTGAAGCACACTACCCGCCAGTACCACCAAGGCCGCCAGCCCGCACATCAGCGCCGCCGCTTCCAACCCCGCCACTACGGCATCCAAAGCTTTGGCCAGCGACAGCAATACATCCGCCACGCGAATCAAGGGCATGTCCGGAAAGCGGCTCTTGACGAACGCTTCCAGTGCAGCCGCCTTGCCGCGTTTAGCTTTCAAGGACGCCGCGAAAGTGTAGGGAATACCCGTGAACGTCTCCGGCGTAGCGATGATGGGAAAGTCCAAATCCAGTCCGGCCCAATCCACATTTCGAAAATTCCAAATCGAACCGGTGCGTACTTGTCCGCTAACGTTCAGGGTGATCGCATCTCCTAGGCCAAGGCCCAGTTTTTCCGCCACGCCCGCGTCCACTGAAAAGCCGGGTTGTTCTGATTGAGAATCATCCCACTGCGCACCATCGGGTAGTTTTGCCGCGAACGACACGCCGCGATCGCCGCGGATAACCCAATTCAATGACCCCGGAATTTCAAGATCGCGCACCGCCACGCCGCCGATGGCCTGCACACGAGCATGCAGAAACGGCATGATACGCTGGCGCTCTACGATCCCGGACGCCGCCAGTTCAACGTCAAGCCGCTTCGCCACTTCGGGCTTGAGCGAAAACGCTACCAAGTCCGGTGCGCTGTGCGGCAGAGTCTCCTGTACATGGCGGCTGGAAGCAACGCCGATGCCGTCCAACGCCACCAATAATGTTAGCGTCAAGCCCAGCGCCATCACCACCGGACCGGTAGGCGCACCCGCCCGATATAGGTTACCTAGGGCGAGACGCACGTTGGCGCCCTTGCCTTTGGCCAAGACCCTGGCCATGCGTGCTAGGCCATTGCCTAAAGCAAAATAAAATGCCGCCAATGCCAATGCGCCGACCAAGAACCCGACCGTCAATACGGGCATGGGCGAGACCCAAAACACCAACGCTATAAGCAACGACAAGATAATGCCCGCGCCTAGCCAACCATTTACACTCAGCTTTCCCGGTGAATGCGTGATGCGTTTGCGCAGCAGTACTCGGGCCTTCATATCGCGCACCCCCATCAACGGCCACCACGCAAACAGCGCCGCCACCAAGATGCCGAATAGTCCCGCCGCCAACAATGCCTTTAAACTGGGTGTAGCCTCCAACGCGAAGGGCAATTGATCCACCAGTGCGAGCGCGGCCAATGCGGGACCAAACGCGCCCAGCCCAACACCTAAAACGGCACCAACGGAGGCCGCAGCCATGACCTCCAGCCCGATGGACAAGGTGACGACGATGGGTGGTGCGCCGATGGATTTTAGGATCGCAATGATCGCCATCTTCTCTGCCAGGTGTGCACTTACCGCGCCGGAAATACCGGCCCCACCCACAAACATCACGCCCAAACCGATAAACAGAAGCAACACGTGCGCGATGGCCAAGGTCCGCTCCACACCCGGCACGCCGTCATGGGCATTGACCATGCGCCAACCCGATTGAGGAAAGGCTCGATCAATACGTGCCAACGCCGCCTTTGCATCAGCACGCACGTTTGATTTGGGGGGCAACTTCACACGGGTATAAAAATAGACTTCCGCCCCCTCGTCAGCAGCACCGGTGGCGGGAAAGCTTTCGCTCGACACCATGATGCGCGGGCCTAAGGTAAAGGCCCGAAAGGCGCGGTCGGGTTCAACAATAAGTGCGCCACGTAATTGATACTGGGCATCGCCGATTTGTATGCTATCGCCCAGTTGCAGGCCCAACGCGTCAAACAACACCGGGTCCGCAATCGCACCGTAAACGCCGTCGTGTTGATTGAGCGTTTGATAGAGGTTGAACGTGGGTAGAGTTTCCACAGCGCCATAAAGCGGGTACTTCTGGTCCACGCCTTTAAGCTCAACCAGCAACGGTACGCCTTCCGCATGGCCATTTCTGACCGCGCGCGCCATGGGGCGTAGTTCGGCGGTGATGCTCACATCGCCTTCACGGCGGATAATGGTAAGTTCGGCTTCACTAGGGGGGCGATGAAACAGACGCAGACTCAAGTCGCCGCCAACCGATTCCAGCGCGCCTCGGCGTGCGCCATCGACAAGGCTTTGCGACGTTGCCCCCACCAGCGCCACAGCCGCGGCCCCAACGAAGACACCGCCCCCCAATAACCACAAGCTACGCGCGCCGCCGCGCATGTCCCGCGCCGCAATGCGTGCCGCCATTGCGATATCGTCAAAAAGCGTGATGTATGCCTCCTGGCGTTCTGTCGAAACTTATATCGTCAAAGTGGCGCAGGACAGAACAATTCCTCGCGCCGACCTTGTTGAGCTTGTTGCGCAGCGTGGGCAGGGGCCAGCGTTCGACATTCTTCTACGGCAGCGATGTCGTCTATTGGCTATACCCAGACATTCCGAAGGGTGGGCGAGCACGTCCGCTTATCCCCCAACAAGCGACATTCCGGGCGAGGCTGGTGGACTGCACCCCACAAGGTCCGAATATAGCCAAAAGCCGTCATTCAATTCGATAGCTCCCCAATCACCCAATCGGTATCATGCAAGCCAGGGGCGTAATGCCGCCTTCGCGCCGTCGTCTGCTATGGGTGATGGCGCTTTCTGCTGGGGGAGCCTAAAGCCGGATGAGGTCTGTTCTTCTTTCATCATGGGCGCTCTTTTTCGGGATCACCTTTGCGATCCTGAGCACCAGCCTGCAAGGGCCGCTTCTGGCCGTGCGGGCCTTCGATGAAGGTTTCGATACTTCAAACACCGGTCTCATCATGGCCGGTAACTACGTTGGTTTTTTGGTCGGCGCGCTGGCTACGCCGCTGTTGATCCGCAATGTCGGGCACGTCAAGGTGTTTGCGGCATCTGCGTCGATCGCCTCTGGAACAGCGTTGCTCTACACCAGCTTCGTGGACCCCGCCGTTTGGTTCGTGCTTCGGTTCGCGACTGGCTTCTGCGTTGCCGTTATCTTCATCGTGAGCGAGGCATGGCTGAACCAAAGCTGCCCAAACGACGTCCGCGGCAGAATCATGAGCCTTTACGGTGTTCTCTCGTATTTCGCGGCAGGTGCGGGCGCTCTGCTGTTGAACTTGAGCGACCCGCAAGGCTACGGCCTCTTCATCCTAGCCTCCGTGATGATCTCCTTCGGGATCGTGCCACTGCTGCTCAGCGCGCAGCCGGCCCCAGCCTTTATAGCCCCCAGGCGGCTCGGCGTTCGTGCGCTTTTCCACAAGGCCCCGCTCGGCGTCGGTGCCGTCTTCATGATCGGCCTGGCCGAGGGGGCCCTGTTCGGAGCGGGTCCGATCTTTGCCGACAAAGCGGGGCTCACCACCGCCGAGATATCGATCTTCATGGCCGTCATAAGCCTCGGTGGCTTGATCCTCCTGTGGCCCATTGGGATTCTTACCGACCGCTACGACCGGTCCAAGGCCATGATCGCGATAACCGTGCTGGCCGCGCTTGTCTCGTTTCTATTGGCCGTCACACCAGTCGGCCTTGGGATCCTCATCTTCCTGTTGACCGGTCTCTTTTCCGGCCTTTGTCTTTCGATCTACGGCATTTGCTCGGCCATCACCAATGACAATCTGGAGCCGGACGAGATGGTCGGCTGCGGCGCGACTCTTTTCATCTGCTTCAGTGTCGGCATGATTCTAGGTCCAGTTTTTTCCACCGAGATTATCGAGGCCTGGCAGCCATCGGCCTATTTCCTCTATCTTGCAACAGTCCACGTCCTGATCGCCGTCTACGCCATTGCCCTCATGGTCCGCCGCGGCCCTGTGCCTGCGCCAAAACGGCGGCCAGCGGCGAGCTTGGTGGAACGGAGAGGCCAATTGGTCACGCCAAGCACAGAGGAATGGTCGCCCAAGCCCAAGCAAGCGGAACAGCCATAGAGGTAACGAAATGGCTGAAGCTTCCAAATACTGAAATGGTGCTCAATGACGGCTTCGGGTCTACCATCGAATTTCGCATTGCAGGTAGCGGGGGCGGTGGTAGCCGGCTAACCTGACGCCGACGGGGGTGTGGCTATTTGGGTCAGTGGTCCGGCTTGCTGGGCTCACTCCTTTTGAATTGCCGCCCCCGTCACCTGCATCATCCGACGGGTCGACCGGGATGGTGCCGATCGCTAGCGATTGTGGCTCTGCAGGTAGACGAGACCGAAGGATGATCCGACGATCTTGATTGCCGAAGGAGCGACCCATGCTGACCTCCCAGTCTCTGCAACTGCGTGTCGGTGTCGATGTTGGCACGCAGAGCCACTCTGTTGCCGTCGGCCTCACGGACGGCAGTCTACTCGAGGAATTCGAGATCCCGCATACGGCAGCGGGGTTTGAGGATTTCTTCACCCGGATCGAGGGGTACGCCAGGCGCTATCCCGATCCGATTGCCGTCGCCATGGAAGGCTAAAATGGCCACGTCCGGCCGCTCGACAGTCTGGTCAAGGTGAGGGGTTGGCAGCTGTTCATTAGCGGTCATCCGACACGCCCTCGCCGAACGACCGCTTTG
>CALJXB010000151.1 GCA_937974415.1 uncultured Kiloniellales bacterium | reverse complement strand
ATGGGCTTTGCCTACCGCCGCTCCGCCGTTCCGGAAGACCGGATCTTCCTCGCCGCCCGCCTCGCCGGCCGGGCCGACGATCCGGCCGCCGTTCAGGCCCGCATGCGCGAAATCCAGGAAGCCCGGCTCGAAAGCCAGCCGATCGGCTCGCGCACCGGAGGCTCGACCTTCAAGAACCCGCCGCCCGAGGACAGCGGCGGCCGCAAGGCCTGGCAGCTGATCGACGCCGCTGGATGCCGCGGCCTCCAGTTGGGCGGCGCCCAGGTCTCCGAGATGCACTGCAATTTCCTCATCAACAAGGGAGCGGCCACCGCCGCCGATCTGGAAGGGCTCGGCGAAGAGGTGTGCCGCCGGGTCATGGCCGAAACCGGTGTGCGCCTGGATTGGGAGATCCGGCGCATCGGCCGGCACGCGGAAACGACACCGGCCGCCCGGGAAGGTGAGACATGAGCAAGACTGTCGCAGTTCTGATGGGCGGGTCCTCGGCCGAGCGAGAGGTTTCGCTGGTCACCGGAAATGCCTGCGCGGAGGGTTTGCGAGAGGCGGGCTACCAGGTGGCCGAAATCGACGTTGGCCACGACGTGGCGGCCCTTGTCGAAGCCCTCACGCCGCCGCCCGATGCCGTCTTCAACGCGCTGCACGGCCGCTGGGGCGAGGATGGCTGCGTCCAAGGCGTCCTCGAGCTGATGCGCATTCCCTACACCCACTCGGGCCTGCTGGCCTCCGCCCTGGCCATGGACAAGCCTGCCGCCAAGCGTCTGTTCGAGGCCGCCGGCCTGACCTGTCCGGAAGGTGTCGTGGTCGACGCCCAAGATCTGGCTACGGGCGACGCGCTGCCCCGGCCCTTCGTCGTCAAGCCGGTCAACGAGGGCTCCAGCGTCGGCGTGCGGATCGTCAAGAACGGCACCAACCTGCCGCCGGTCGACCTCGACCAGTGGCCGCCGGGGACCAAACTTATGGTCGAGAAGTTCATCGCCGGGCGCGAGCTCACGGTGGCGGTCATGGGCGAGCGCCCCTTGGCGGTGACCGAGATCCGGCCGCGCCAGGGCTTCTACGACTACGAAGCCAAGTACACCGACGGCCGCGCCGACCACGTGATCCCGGCCCAAATTCCCGCCGAGGTTTACGACCGCGCCCTGGAGATGGCCGTGACCGCGCACCGGGCTCTCGGCTGCCGGGGCGTGAGCCGGGCCGACTTTCGCTACGACGACACCGCCAAGGCTGCGGGCGATCTCTATCTGCTGGAGATCAACACCCAGCCGGGCATGACCCCCTTGAGCCTGGTCCCGGAGCAGGCCGCCTACCTGAACATCGAATTTCCCGAACTCTGTGCCTGGATGGTGGAGCACGCGGCATGCGACGGCTGAGCATGAAGGACCGGCCCTTTCCGACGCTGAGACGCGCCGCCGGCAAGAGCGCCAAGACGACCGGAAGCCGCGGGCGGCCCTCGAAGCGGCCCTCGAAACGATCTGCGGGCCGGCGCCGGCGCCCGGAGACTTGGATCACCCGCGAGCTGGCCCTGAAAGGCTCGGCGGGCTTGGCCGGGCTCGTCGTCGTGGCCGCCTTTGTCGGCCTGATCGGCAGCGATTGGGCGGGCCGGAAAGTCGACGACCTGGCCGACGGGCTCGGCCGGACGAGCGTTGCCCTCGGCCTGGCGGTCGACGAGGTCTTCGTGGAAGGCCGCACGCGGACCCACCCCGGGCGGCTGTTGGTTGCGGTTGGGGTGGCGCGCGGCGACCCGATCTTCGGATTCGACCCGCAGGTTGCCAAATCCCGCATCGAGGCCTTGCCTTGGGTGCGCCATGCGACCGTCGAACGGCGCCTGCCGTCGGTCATCTACCTGCGGGTCGCGGAGCGCCGTCCCATGGCGCTGTGGCAGACCGACGGGCTCTTGACAGTGATCGACGAGACCGGCGCCGTAATCCCAGGCGCCCGGCCGGAAGACTTCGCCGGCCTCACTCTGGTGGTGGGGCCCGATGCGCCGCCCCATGCGGCGCAGCTGCTGCGGCTGCTCGACGACGAACCCGAACTGAGCCGGCGCGTGGTCGCCGCGGTGCGGGTCGGCGGGCGGCGCTGGAACCTACGTTTCCACGGCGGAACCGACGTCCGGCTGCCGGAAACCGGAGCCGCCGAGGCTTGGGCCCAGTTCGCCCGCATCGAGCGCCAGCACGGCGTGCTGCAACGCGACGTCGACAGCATCGACCTGCGCCTGCCGGACCGGCTGGTGGTGCGCACCGCCCCCGGCGAGGAGCCGCCGAAAGTAAGCGACGACGGCAAGAACACCTGATGGAACCCGGATCGGACCCTTTAGAGAGGCAAAACCGACGACCATGAAGAAGCCCCTGGCGCGAACCCGCAACAACCGCGTTGCCGCCCTCGATGTGGGCAGCAGCAAGATCTGCTGCTTCATCGCCGAGCTGGAACAGGGACGGCTGCCGAAGGTGGTCGGCATAGGCCAGCAGGCCAGCCGCGGCGTAAAATGCGGCGCGGTGGTCGATATGGAAGCCACGCAAAACGCCATCATGAACGCGGTTCACGCCGCCGAGCACATGGCCGGCGAAGCGGTCGAATCGGTGATCGTCAACCTTTCGGGCGGGCTCCCCTTGTCCTTCTCCATGGCCGTCGAGGTGTCGATCGCCGGCCATGAAGTCGGCGACGCGGACCTGCGCCGCGCGCTTTCCCAGGGCTTCGAGTCCGAGAGCGTCACCGGCGAGACCTCTCGGGGCCGCCAGCTCGTCCATTCGATTCCGACCAGCTATACCATCGACGGCAGCTCCGGCATTCGCGATCCGCGCGGCATGTTCGGCGAGCGCCTCGGCGTGAACATGCATCTGGTGACCGCCGGCAACGGGCCGGTGCGCAACCTCAGCACCTGTATCGAGCGCTGCCACCTCGACGTCGCCGGGTTCGTGGTTTCCCCCTACGCCTCCGGCCTGGCAACCCTGGCGCCCGACGAATCGGAACTGGGCGCAACCGTCATCGACATGGGCGGCGGCACCACCTCCATCGCCGTGTTCCTAGGCGGCAATGTGATCTTCACCGACGTGCTGCAGGTCGGCGGCCTGCATGTCACCAACGACATCGCCCGCGGCCTGTCGACGCCGATCGCCGACGCCGAGCGCATGAAGACCCTGTTCGGCCACGCCATGACGGTGGCCGCGGACGACCGGGAATACATCGACGTTCCCCAGGTCGGCGAGGACGACGGCGGCACGCCCCATCAGGTGCCGCGCTCCCTACTGGTTGGGATCATCCAGCCGCGCATGGAGGAGATCCTCGAGCTGGTCCGCTCGCGGGTCGAGACCAGCGGCTTCGACAAGGTGGCCGGGCGCCGGGTCGTCTTGACCGGCGGCGCCAGCCAGCTGCCGGGCCTGCGCGACCTGGCCGCCCTCATTCTCGACAAGCAAGTCCGTGTCGGGCGACCGGCGCGCCTGCGCGGCCTGGCCGAGGCCACTGCCGGCCCGGCCTACGCGACCAGCGCCGGCCTCATCGCCTACGCGATGACCGACGACCACGATGTGGAAGCGCCATCCCTGGAGGAAGAGTTTGTCGAGTCCCCGCAGCCGGACGGCTTGGTCGGCCGTCTCGGAGGTTGGTTTCGTGAACACTTTTGACCGCTTCGACCCGGTGGTCCCGACCGCCTCGGGACACCCTGCCCCTCCCGCCGATCGCGGGAGCCCTTTGCATAGCCATTAGGAGGCGAGAATGGCATTGAAGCTCGATCTTCCGGTTTCGGAAAGTCAATTAACTCCCAAGATTACCGTCATCGGCGTCGGCGGCGCCGGCGGCAACGCCGTCAACAACATGATCCAGGCGAACCTGGAGGGCGTCGACTTCCTGGTCGCCAACACCGACTCCCAGGCGCTCAACCTGTCGCTCTGCGAGCACACGGTGCAGATCGGCCGGCACATCACCCAGGGCCTGGGCGCCGGCTCCCAGCCGGAGGTCGGCCGCGCCGCCGCCGAAGAGGCCATGGACGAGATCCTTGCCGCCCTGGAGGGCGTCAACATGGTCTTCATCGCCGCCGGCATGGGCGGCGGCACCGGCACGGGCGCGGCTCCCGTCATCGCCCGGGCGACCCGCGAAGCCGGCATCCTGACCGTCGGCGTCTGCACCAAGCCGTTCCAGTTCGAGGGCATCCACCGCATGCAGATCGCCGAGGCCGGGCTCACCGATCTGCAGGAATATGCCGACACCCTGATCATCATTCCCAATCAGAACCTGTTCCGGGTGGCGAACGAGAAGACCACCTTTGCCGACGCCTTCAAGATGGCCGACGACGTGCTCCACGCCGGTGTGCGCGGTGTGACGGACCTGATCGTCATGCCGGGCCTCATTAATCTGGATTTTGCCGATATTCGCGCCGTCATGAGCGAAATGGGCAAAGCCATGATGGGCACTGGGGAGGCGGACAGCGAACGTCGCTCCATAGAGGCTGCCGAGGCGGCCATCTCAAATCCGCTCTTGGACGAGGTCTCCATGAAGGGCGCCCGCGGCGTCCTGATCAACATCACTGGCGGAGACGACCTCACCCTGTTCGAGGTCGACGAAGCGGCCAATCGCATCCGCGACGAGGTCGACCCTGACGCCAACATCATCTTCGGCTCGACCTTCGAGCAGGAGATGAGCGGCCGCATGCGCGTTTCCGTCGTGGCGACCGGGATCGACACCGAGGCGGCCGCCCATCCGCGGCCGGTTTCGCTCAGCCTGGTGAGCAGTGCCGCCCGCGCGGCGCGTGCGTCCGGCGGTCCCGCGACCGGTGCGATCACTGCGGAGGGGGCCGAGCTGACCGGTGAAGCGCTTGTTGAAGAACTGGCCGAAGAAGCGGCCGAAGAAGTGGCCTACGCGAGCGCGGATCCCGTGCCGATGGCGCCCGAGGAAATCGAGGCCAAGCTGGCAGAAGAGCCGCTGCCCGAGGCGGGCGAGCCCGAAAGCGACAGCGGCCTCGAGTTCCCGGAGCCTGCCGAGGACAGCTTCATCGCGCCGCCGGCCGCGGAGGTGCAGGCTCAGCCCGCACCGCAAACCGCCGCCCAGGCCGATTATGCGGATCCCTTCGCGGCGGCCGAGTTGGCCAACAGCGGCCAACGGCGCGTTCCGGCCCCGGCGGACGAGGCTGACACGGCCGCACCCAGAAAGGCCCAAGGCCTGCTGGCAAAAGTGACCGGTGCGGCGCGGGCCTTCCACGAGGCCACCCAAAGCACCGGTGAGCCGGAACAGGAGCGCAGAGCGCCGCGAGCCGAGGCCGCCAGCCCGGCCAGGGCACGCCAAACCGCTCAGCCGCGTCAAGCCCCGGCGCCCCGCAGGGCCGCACCGGCCCCAGCGCAGGCCGATGGCGCTCCCGTCGCGGCTCCGGTGAAGCAGGCGGCGGCCGCGGGCCAGCCGGCAGCGCCGGCGCCGGCCGGGCAGAGACCGGCGGCGGCCAAAACGGAACCGGCGGTCAACCAGCCTCGCCTGACCGGCCTCGATCCCGCCGAACGAGTCGGAGTCAGCCAGAGCGAAGAGGATCTCCTCGATATTCCGGCCTTCCTCCGCCGCCAGGCCAACTGATCGGAGGAATACCGGTACTGCAGGACCAAATTGCAGCCGAGGTTCAAGGAGGGATCTCAATCCAGGGCATGCAAAGGTGGATTGAGCGCTCCGAAACCTCATCCTAATGGCGGCCGAGAGCCTGGTGCCGGAATGCATACCGGCACCAGGCATCGGGCCAACCCAAAGCGAGACGACCTGATGGAAAAAACCGATGCAGCGTCTTCGCCCGGCGTTTCTCAACGCACACTGAAGAACGCGATTCATTGCTCCGGCGTCGGCCGGCACAGCGGAGCGAGAGTCGCCATGACACTGAGACCAGCCCCACCAGACCTCGGGATCGTTTTCTCGCGGATCGATCTCGCTCATCGGCCATGGATCTCCGCCACCTGGGAAAACGCGGCCGCCGACGACGCGGCCACGAAACTGGTCAGCGAAAGCGGCGTGGAGGTCGCCGGCATCGAGCCTCTCATGTCGGCGCTCTCGGGCTGCGCGATCGACAATGCCATGATCGAGCTGGACGGCCTCGAGGTCCCGGCCATGGACGGCAGTGCGGCGCCCTTCGTCTTTCTCTTGGAGTGCGCCGGCAGCGCCGTGCAGGACGCCCCCCGGCGTGCCCTCGAAATCCACAGTCCAATTCGGCTCAGCGAGAAGCAGGGATCGGTCACGCTGTCGCCGGGGCCGGGACTCACCCTCGACGTCGCATGCGAGGGCCGCGCCGCAGCCGTCGGCCGGCAATCCTGGGCCGTCACGCTGGACAAACAAACCTACAAACGAGAGGTCTCGCGCGCGCGATACTTCGATTTCCTCGAGCTGACGGAAGACACCGAGAGCCAAGACGGCCGCCCCGACAACGCCGTCACCGTTCTCGGCGACAGGATAGCCGACGATCGCCCCTTGCGTTTCGCCAACGAGTTCGCGCGCCAAGAAGTGCAATGCATGATCGGCAACCTCTACCTGGCCGGCGCTCCGATCATCGGCTTGGCGACGGCCCGTCGCGCGACGCGGGGCATGACGATTCGCCTGCTGGAAAAGCTATTCAGCAAAACCGATGCCTGGTCGTGGAGCAATGTGACCCGGCCCGGAGCGGCCGAAATTCAAGAGCCGGCCGAAGCAGTCGAAAAGACGGCCGCAGTCGGCGCCTGAGCGCCCCTGCCACCTCGAAACTCAAGCGCACCGCACGCTCGAAGACTCCCGCGCGGACGCCTTGAGGAGCAACGAGCGAGGACCTATAGTCTGCCTCGAAGCAAGCCGATTCGCTCACTTCAAGGCGCTGGAGCCGAACCGACCATGCCGTCCGTCCCGCGTATAGCGCTCCGCCCCCTGCTCTGCCGCCTGATGACGGCCGGCCTCCTAGCCCTGGCTTTGGTCGGCTGCGGCGACGACGAACAGCCGGTTTACGTCGAGCGGCCCGTCGAAGAGCTCTATAACGGCGCACTCAATCAGCTCTACCTTGAGAACTATGAGGAGTCGGCGCGGCTGTTCGACGAGGTCGAGCGCCAGCACCCCTATTCCGCCTGGGCCTCCAAGGCCCAGTTGATGGCCGCCTTCGCCCAGTACCAGGACAGCAAATACGATGAGGCGATCAACACCCTGGACCGTTTCATCCAGCTACATCCCGGCCACACGGACATCGCCTACGCCTACTATCTGCGCGGCATCAGCTATTACGAGCAGATTTCCGACGTCGAGCGCGACCAGAAGATGACCCGCCTGGCGCTGGAGAACCTGGACGACGTCGCCCGCCGGTTCCCCGACAGCAAATATTCCCGCGACGCCCGCTTCAAGATGGACCTGACCCGCGACCACCTGGCCGGCAAGCACATGTCCATCGGACGGTTCTATCTGGCGCAACAGGATTACCTCGCGGCCATCAACCGCTTTCGCACCGTCATCAAGAACTACGAGACGACAACCCATGTGCCCGAGGCGCTCCATCGCCTGGTCGAGGCCTATCTCGCCCTCGGCGTGGTCGAGGAGGCGCAGGCCAATGCCGCCGTGCTCGGCTTCAACTATCCGGGCAGCGAGTGGTATGCCGACAGCTACGCCCTTCTCACCGGCGTCGATGTCATGCCCGACGAGGAAAGCGACCAGGGGTGGATTTCGCGCACCTGGGACTCCGTTTTCTGAGGGCAAGAGCCTGAATGCTGGATAGCCTGTCGATCCGGAACCTGATCCTGATCGACCAACTCGACCTGACATTCGATAGCGGACTTTGCGCCCTGACCGGCGAGACCGGCGCCGGCAAGTCGATCCTGCTGGACGCCCTGGGCTTGGCCCTGGGTGGCCGGGCCGAGGCCCGCCTGCTGCGCCCGGGCGCGAAGCAGGCCACGGTGGTCGCGGCCTTCGATATCGCCGGAAGCGACCCGATCCGCGAGCGCCTCGCCGAGCATGGCATCGATCTGGAGGAGCCCAGCCTGATCCTGCGCCGCAGCCTCGGCGCCGACGGGCGCAGCCGCGCTTTCGTCAACGATCAGCCGGTGGCCGTCGGCCTGCTGCGCAGCCTGGGCGCCGCCCTGGTCGAGATCCAGGGCCAGTTCGAGCAGCACGGCCTGCTCGACGGTGCGCGCCACCGAGTATTCCTCGACGCCTTCGGCGGCCTCGCCGTGGCCGCCGCCGAGACGGCGCGGCTATGGCACGCCTGGCAGGCGGCCGTGGCGCGCATCCGGGAGGCCGAAGAGGCCATGGCGAAGGCCCGCGCCGAGGAGGCTTTCCTGCGCCACGCGACCGAGGAACTGGGTACGCTCGACCCACAGGTGGGCGAGGCCGAAAGCCTGGCCGACCAGCGTGCGCGGCTCATGCACCGCGAGCAGCTGGCTGAGGCTTTGAACCAGGCCAACGCCGCCCTGGCGGGCGAACGGACCGGCGGCGGGACCGGCGGTGGTGCCGAGCAGCGCCTGGGCCAGGCGCGCCAGCTCCTCGGCCAGGCCTCGGCCAAGGCCGCGGGCGGTCTCGACGAGACCATTGCCGCACTCGAGCGGGCAGCAGCGGAGCTGGCCGAGGCGCTGGCCGCCATGGAAAGCTTCTCCGCCGGCCTCGACCTGGACGCGGGCGAACTGGAGCGGATCGAAGACCGCTATTTCGCTTACCAGGACCTGGCCCGCAAGCACGCCACGGAGCCCGACCGCCTGGCCGCGCTCACCCTGGACTTCGCGGCCCGGCTGGCCAGTCTCGATTCGAGCGCCGAGCATCTCGACGAGCTCGAGCGGGCCGCCGCTGCCGCCCGCCAAGGCTACCTGAACGCGGCCAAGTCCCTCAGCAAGGCCCGCCGCAAGGCGGCCAAAAAGCTCGACGCTGCCGTGAACGCCGAGCTGCCGCCTCTCAGGCTGGAAAAGGCGCAGTTCTCGACCAAGGTCGCGGCCGGCGACGAGGAGTCGGACTGGGGGCCCCAGGGGCTGGACAGCATTGTCTTCGAAGCCCGCACCAACCCCGGCATGGCCCTGGCGCCGGTCGGCCGCATCGCCTCGGGCGGCGAGCTGGCGCGCTTCCTGCTCGCCATCAAGGTCGTGCTCGCCGGCCTCGGGCCTCCGGTCAGCCTGGTGTTCGACGAAGTCGACAGCGGCATCTGCGGCGCCGCAGCCCACGCGGTGGGCGAACGCCTGGCGCGCCTCGCCGAGGACCGGCAGGTCCTGGTGGTCACCCACAGCCCCCAAGTGGCCGCCCGCGCTGCCCATCACTGGCGGGTCAGCAAGCAGCAGAAAGGCGGTACGACGAATAGCCGCGTGCGGCGGCTGGACAGCGCGGAACGACAGGAAGAAATCGCCCGCATGCTATCGGGCGCCGAGGTGACGGACGAGGCGCGCGCCGCCGCCGGACGCCTCATCGGGGCCGCCTGATGACTGCGCCCCGCACCCAAGAGCAAGCCGTCGAAACCCTGTCGCCGGACCAGGCCGCCGAGGAGCTCGAGCGCCTGGCCAAGGCCATCGCCCATCACGACCGCCTCTATCATCAGGACGACGCGCCGGAAATCTCCGACGCCGACTACGACGCCCTGAGGGCCCGCAACGACGCGATCGAGGCTCGCTTCCCCGAGCTGGTGCGCCCCGACAGCCCCTCGAGGCGGGTCGGCGCGGCGCCGGGCACGGGTTTCGCCAAGGTCCAGCATGCCGTTCCCATGCTGTCGCTCTCCAACGCCTTCGACGCCGAGGATATCGCGGAGTTCCTCGCCCGCATCCGGCGCTTCCTCAGCCTGGGCGACGAGCCGGTCGAGCTGGTCGCCGAGCCCAAGATCGACGGCTTGTCGATTTCCCTTCGCTACGAGGCGGGCCGCTTCGTCCAGGGTGCCACCCGCGGCGACGGCACCGAGGGCGAGGACGTGAGCGCCAACCTGCGCACTCTCAAGGACCTGCCCAAGACCCTCAAAGGCGAGGCGCCGGGCGTGCTCGAGGTGCGCGGCGAGGTCTATATGGCCCGCCCGGACTTTTTCCAGCTCAACCGCGATCAGGAGGCCGCCGGCGCAAAGGTCTTCGCCAACCCGCGCAACGCCGCCGCCGGCAGCCTGCGCCAGCTCGATTCCCGCATCACCGCGCGGCGCCCCTTGGCGCTCTTCGCCTACGCCATGGGCGAGGTCAGCGGCAACGTGGGGGCGACTCACTGGGACTTCCTGGCCCGGCTGCGCGACTGGGGATTCCCGACCAATCCCCTAGCGCGCCTCTGCACCAGCCTCGAGGAGGTCCTGGCCTTCTACGACGAGATCTTGGCCAAGCGCCCCGAGCTGCCCTACGACATCGACGGCATCGTCTACAAGGTGAACCGCTTCGACTGGCAGGAGCGCCTCGGATTCGTCAGCCGCGCGCCGCGCTGGGCGACCGCCCACAAGTTCCCGGCCGAACAGGCCCAGACCCGGCTCGAGCGGATCTCCATCTCGGTCGGGCGGACCGGCGCGCTGACCCCCGTGGCCGAGCTGGCGCCGGTCACCGTCGGCGGCGTGGTGGTCAGCCGGGCCACCCTGCACAACGAGGACGAGATCGCCCGCAAGGACATCCGCGAGGGCGACCTGGTGGTGGTCCAGCGGGCCGGCGACGTGATCCCCCAGGTGGTCGAGGTGGTCGCCGAGAAGGGCCGCAAGCGAGAAGCCCCCTATGCCTTCCCCGAGGTTTGCCCGGTGTGCGAAAGCTCGGCGATCCGCGAGCCCGGCGAGGCGGTCAGGCGCTGCACCGGCGGCCTCATCTGCCCGGCCCAGGCGGTCGAGCGGCTGCGCCATTTCGTCTCCCGCGACGCCTTCGACATCGAGGGCCTCGGCGACAAGCACATCCGCGCCTTCTTCGAGGACGGCCTGCTGACGAGCCCGGCCGACCTGTTCCACCTGCGCGCGCGCGACGAGGCGGCCGAGACCAAGCTCCAGGACCGGGACGGCTGGGGCCCGACCTCCGCCGGCAAGCTGTTCGATGCCATCGAGTCGCGCCGGCGCATCGCCCTCGACCGCCTGATCTACGCGCTGGGCATCCGCCAGGTCGGCCAGGCGACCGCCAAGCTGCTGGCCCGCAACTACGGCACCTTCGAGGCCTGGCGCGCCGCCATGGCCGAGTCTCAAGACGAGACGGGTAGCGCCTACGCCGATCTCGTCAACATCGATCAGATCGGCCCCTTGGTGGCAGCCGACATCGTCGCCTTCGTGGCCGAGCCCCATAACCAGGCGATCCTCGACGCGCTGGCCGACGAGCTGGAGATCGAAGCCGCGGCCGCCCCCGCGGCCAGCGATTCGCCGGTCGCCGGCAAGACGGTGGTCTTCACCGGAACCCTGACGACCATGAGCCGCGGTGAGGCCAAGGCCCGAGCCGAGACGCTGGGCGCCAAGGTGGCCGGTTCGGTCTCCAAGAAGACGGATTACGTGGTGGTGGGGGCCGATGCCGGCTCTAAGGCCCGCAAGGCCGCCGAACTGGGCGTCGCCACCCTCGAGGAACAGGAGTGGCTCGCCATGATCGGCCAGGACGCGCCATGACCGGCGGGCCGGTCGCCCCCCCGGTCACACTGGCCGACATCGAGGCCGCGGCTGCGCGCATCGCCGGCCGGGTGCGCCGCACGCCGCTGATCGCCGCCGCCCCCCTGACAGCCCCGCTTGCTCCGGCGCCGGGCGACTTCGACCTATCGCTCAAGCTGGAGAACCTGCAGATCACCGGCTCGTTCAAGCCGCGCGGCGCCACCAACTGCCTGCTGCAGCTCGATCCCGACCTGGTGGCGCGGGGCGTCATCACCGCCTCGGGCGGCAACCACGGCCTGGGCGTCGCCTATGCCGCCCGCCAGGCCGGCGCGCCGGCCGTCATCTATCTGCCCGAGGGCACGCCCCAGAGTAAGGCCGACGGGCTCGCCGCTTTAGGCGCCGAGGTGGTGATCGCGGGCGGGGTCTGGAGCGAGTCCAACGAGGCGGCCCTGGCCCGGGCCGAAGCCGAGGGCCTGGCCTATCTCCATGCCTTCGCCGACCCGCGGGTCATCGCCGGCCAGGGCACCGTTGGCCTGGAGATCCTCGACGACGCGCCCGACCTCGACCATGTCATCGTCGCCATCGGCGGCGGCGGGCTCATTTCCGGCATCGCCACGGCGCTCAAGGCGCGCAAGCCGGAGATCCGGGTGAGCGGCGTCGAGCCGGTGGGCGCGCCGACCCTGACGCGCAGCTTGGACGCCGGCCAGGTCGTGACCCTGCCGGAGATCACCACGGCCGCCGGCACCCTGGCGCCGCCCCATAGCGCGCAGATCAATCTGGACATCGTCGCCGACAAGGTCGACGAGATCGTCTTGGTGGACGACGAGGAGATGCGCGAGGCCGCGCGCTGGCTGTGGTTCGAGCTCGGCATCGCCGCCGAGCTCTCCGGCGCCGCGGCCATGGCCGCGCTGCTGCAGGGCCGGTTGGACGTCGCCCCCGGCGCCCGGGTCTGCGCCCTGGTCTGCGGCGCCGGCCGGGACGGTATCGACTAACATCATCGCTTCGCTAAGTCTCTGCCTCGGGCCACATCCCCTCCCGTCCACCCACAGCATACAATGGCATTGGGTGGACGGGAGGGGATGTGGGCCGATCAATAACCTCCTGAACGCTCTCAGGCGTTCAGCGGCCGGGTCTCCCCGGCAAGCCAGGCGGCCGTCTCTTCGTCGACCAGCGGGCCGATGGTCTCGCGCACCCTCGTGTGATAGGCGTCGACCCAGGCGATCTCGTCCGCGTTCAAGAGGGCCGCGTCTATCAGTTCGCGGTCGAAGGGCGCAAGGGTGAGGGTCTCGAAGGCCAGCATGTCCTT
>CALJXB010000150.1 GCA_937974415.1 uncultured Kiloniellales bacterium | reverse complement strand
CACGCCGCCGGGGTTGGCCAGGCTCTCGACGAAGATCGCCTTGCAGTTCGGCGTCAGGGCCCGGCGCACGTTGTCCGGATCGTCCACGTCGACGAAGGTGCACTGCCAGTCGAACTTGCGGAACGACTTGCCGAACTGGGTGACCGAGCCGCCGTAGAGCCGGTTCGAGGCGATGAAGGCGTCGCCCGGCTCCATGAAGGCGAAGAAGGTGAGAGCCTGGGCGGCATGGCCGGAGGCGCAGCAGGTGGCGCCGCGGCCGGCCTCGAGGCTGGCGATGCGCTCTTCCAGGGCGGCCACGGTCGGGTTGGTGAGCCGCGAATAGATGAAGCCGAAGGTCTGCAGGTTGAACAGCGAGGCGGCATGGTCGACGTCGTGGAACAAGTAGGAGGTGTTCTGATAGATCGGCACCTGGCGCGCGCCGGTGATCGGCTCGGGCGGGGCACCGGCATGGATCATGCGGGTCTCGAAGCCGAAGTCGGGCCGGCTGTAGCGCTTGTCGAAGGGTTTGTCGCGGGGATTTTCGCGGGGATTTTCGGGGGGCTTGCTCATGCGATTTCGACCCTGCGGCGCCGGCTGGTGATGATCTCGGAGTTGAAGCCGCCCCAGGAGAGTTCGGCATTGAGGCGGCCGTATTCGATCTTCGGGCAGCGGTCCATCACCACCTCGAGCCCGGCCGCCTCGGCGCGGGCGGCGGCTTCGTCATTGCGCACCGTGAGCTGCATCCACAGCACCGTCACGCCTTTCTCCGCGGCGACGGCGATGGCCTCGTCGGTGAGCGGCCCGGCGGCCTCGGAGTTGCGGAAGATCTGCACCATGTCGATGGGGCCGGGCGCGTCGGCGAGCGTGGCATAGACCCGCTCGCCCAGTATCTCGCCGCCGGCCGCCCGCGGGTTGACGGGGATCACCCGGAAGCCCTTCTCCTGGAGGTATTTCATGGCGTAATAGCTGGGCCGGTTCCAGGTCGGGCTGGCGCCGATCATGGCGATGGTCGAGACCCGGTCCAGGATCCGCCGGATCTTGGCGTTGCTGTAGGTTAGTCGCTCGCTCACGTCCGCCGCCCCAGGCCTCTCGTGCCCTTTCGCCGATGCTATACTAGAGCCCGATTGGGCCGGTTGGGCAATGGTCGCTGTGGGCCGATCCCGCCTTAGGCCTTGGGTTCCTGCAACAGCGCGATCAGCAGGTCCGGCGTCAGCTGGCCGTCCGTCGCGCGGCCGCGGGAGCGCTGGTAGGCGTTGATCCCGCGCCGGGTCTGAGGGCCCATCTGGCCGTCGACCCCGCCGGCCTGAAAGCCCAGGCGGTTGAGGCGGTATTGCACGTACATGACCGTCGGCGGGTCGGCGAAGCGGATGTTGGGCCGCGCCTGAAAGCGTTCGGCCTCGGCCTCGGCGGCGGCGCGCTCCTCCGGGCTTAGACGCCGGGCCACGCCCGTGCGGGCCGTCTCGGCTTCGGCCTGTCCATTGCCGGCGGCGATGGTGAGCCAGGTGTAGCCGCGCACCGGGTCGCCCGGCAGCCCGCGGCCCTTGGCCAGCAGGAGGCCATAGGTGAGCTGCGCCCGGGCGTGGCCCTGGCGGGCCGCCTTGCCGTACCAGCGCGCCGCCCAGGCCATGTCGGCCTCGACCCCGCGGCCGTTGGCGAAGGCCTCGGCCAGAAGGAACTGCGCGCGGTCATGGCCGCCGGTCGCCGCCTTGCCGAGCCAATAGACGGCGAGCTCGTCGTCCTGCTCGACCCCAAGGCCGCCGTAGTAGGCCGCGCCCAACATGTACTGCGCCCGCGGTTCGCCGCGCTCGGCAGCCGTGTTGAGCCACTTGGTCGCGGTTTCGTCGTCGCGGGCGACGCCGTCGCCCTGCCAATAGGCCTCGGCCAGCTCGTAAGAGGCGGCGGTGTGGCCGGCTTCGGCCGCCTCCTGAAAGCGCAGCGCCGCCCGGTCCGAAGCGCCATCGCGCTTGAGTGCCAAGCCTTGCTGATAAACCGCCTCGGCCACATCCTGCCGTTCCCGCGGCGCCTGTTCGGCGCCGTTCTGCCCGTGCTGGCCGGATGGCTCGGCCGCCACCGCTTGTTGCCTTTGAGCCGGCTCGACGGCGTTTTGTTGATCCGGCACGACACCCTTCTCGGCAAACCATTCATCGAGATTGTCGGAGGTGGTTTGCACCTTCGCCAGGAAGTCGTCCGAACAGGCCGCAAGCAGCGGGGAAAGCAGAAGCACGGCTATGACGGTAGGGGCGCGACCAATCATCAAAACGGGTCCGGGCAAGCGGCAGTCGGTGTCAGGCTATCGCGAGGAGGTAAATTATTCATGCCTCCAGTCTGGCTTGCGCTTGGCGATGAAGGCGTCGATGCCTTCGCCGACATCGCGGAACATCATATTGGCCGCCATCTCTTCCGCCGCGAAATCGTAGGCCTCGCTCAAGCCCATCTCGAGCTGTTGATAAAACACGCGTTTGCCCGCCGCAATGGCCGCCTGGGAATGGGCCAGGATCGACTGGGCCAGCTCGTCCACGCTGGCGTCCAGCCGATCCGCATCGACCACGCGGTTGACGAGCCCGAGAGCGAGGGCTTCGTCGGCGGAAATCAGCTCGCCGGTGAACAGCATTTCGAAGGCCGGCTTGCGCGCGACGTTGCGCGACAAGGCGACGCCGGGCGTCATGCAGAACAGCCCGACACGGATGCCCGAGGTGCCGAACTTGGCCTCGCGCGCGGCCACCGCCAGGTCGCAGCTCGCGACCAGCTGGCAGCCGGCGGCGGTCGCCAGGCCGTGGACCCGCGCGATGACCGGCTTGGGCAGGCGAGCGATGGAGACCATGAGGCGGCTGCACTTCTTGAACAGGCGTTCGTAGCAGGCCTGATCGGGCGTTTGGCGCATTTCCTTGAGATCGTGGCCGGCGGAAAAGGCGCGCCCGCGCCCGGCCAGGACCACCAAGCGCACGCTGGCGTCCGTGGCACAGTCGTCCAAGGCGCCCTGAAGCTCGTCGAGCACGGCGTCGGACAGGGCATTGTATTGATCCGGCCGATTGAGGGTTAGGGTCGAGATGCCCCCCGCGTCCTCACGAATGACGGGGCGGTTGTCCGCGGTGGGCGCATCGAGACGGGCTTCTTCAGGCATGTCATCCTCGCATCCGTGCCAGGGCTCGGCTCCGGTCGAACCTTTCCGCCGGCCCCGCCGAGCCGAGCGACGTGTGCCGAACAGAGCAATGGTTACCATTTGTTAGCATATTTGGTTGCAGAAATTATGCCTGCTGTGAAGGACGGACCCTAAGCGATGGAACACAAGCCAGTCATCGAGCACAAGCGAGTCGCCGAACAGAGCGCTTTGCCGCGCGAAAGGCGCCTGAACATGCGGCTCATGGCGTTTTGGTGGGACAAGCGTGCCGACCGCCGTTTTCCCAGCGCCAAGGATTTCGACCCGGAGGAGCTGAGCGACGTTTGGACCCATTGCTTCACGCTCGAACCCCAGGATCCCTACGAGACGTCGGTGTTTCACTACGTCGGGGACAGCCTCGCCACGATATCGGGCGTAACCGAACCCGAGTTCACCGTCGATAAGATCCGTGAAAACTCATTGCTCGACTATGCAACTCGTAACGTCCCGGAGGTGCTGAGCCAGCACGTCCCCGTGATCCGCAGCGGCGAGTTCCAAAACGAAGAGGGCGAGACCGTCATGTACCGCAGCATCCTCTTGCCGCTCAGCCAGGACCAGGCAACCATCGATTGCGTCGTGGGCGGCGCCCGCTGCAAGGTTAAGCGGTCGTCGTGAGTCCACCCGTAAGGCGCCGAGTTTAACCTTAGCTTGAAGGCCTTCCGCGGCGGCCGGAAACGCTGCGCCCTGCCGGGGCCGTCGGTTTGCTCGCTCAATCAAGACCTTAACTGCTATCATTCCGCGTCTATGGGCGCATCATTAAGCAACTATTGATCTTTTTGCGGTTAAGTTTCCGCAAGTTTTCGATATTCGCCCCGGGGCAATCATGCTTGCACTTCGCGGTAAACGCGATCGCCGCAGTTCCTTGTTGGACCGTTACGGTCAACAGTTCGGCTACGTCATGGAGCGCCACCGGGTCGAAGCGGCGCTGATGGTGGCAAAGCAGGATGCCGAACGCTCGGCCGAGTCCGCGCGCGCCGCAATGATCAAGGCCCAGACCTCCGACCGGGCGAAGAGCGAATTCCTGGCCAACATGAGCCACGAATTGAGGACGCCGCTGAACGCCATCCTCGGCTTCTCGGAGATCATGAAGAACGAGATCCTCGGCTCCCTGGGGGTCGAGCAATACAAGGAATACATCCAGGACATCCACGAAAGCGGCGCCTATCTGCTGGATGTGATCAGCGATATTTTGGATATTTCGAAGGTCGAAACCGGCAATCTGGAGCTGGCCGAAACCGAGGTCGACCTGAACGAGGCGATCGGCAAATCGATCCGCCTGGTGCAAGAACGCGCCCAGGACGCCGGTGTCAGCCTGCTTGGCAAGGTCGATGAGCAGTCAGTGATTTACGCCGACGAGCGTTTGGTCAAGCAGTGTTTGGTCAATCTGCTGTCCAACGCAGTCAAGTTTACCCCGGAAGGGGGCAAGATCGAGATTCGCGTCAGCCGACTGGAAAACGGCGGCCTTTCGGTTGCCGTTGCCGACACGGGGATCGGCATATGCCCGGAGGACTTCGACAAGGTCCTCAGCCCCTTCGGCCAGGTCGAAAGCGCCTATAGCGGCACCTACGAGGGGACCGGCCTGGGCCTTCCCATCACCAAGGCACTGTTGGAATTGCATGGCGGCACCTTGGCCTTGGAAAGCGTCGTCGGGGTCGGCACCACGATCACCTTGTCATTCCCTAAGGAGCGGGTCCTTGAGTCAGATGCGTGATCAAGCCTCCACGGCAGAGGCGCAAGATATGATCGAGGCCGACGTCGGGGCCCAAACCCAGGCCAAACTCGAGGCCGGTGGAGGCGCCGAGGCCACGGTTTCGAAGGACGCGCCGGACGAGGCGCCGCAAGCCCAGGAGCAAGCGATCCGGGTTGGCCGGGTGGTCGCCGTTTCGGGATCTCAGATCATCACCCTGCTGGAAGGCGCCCCCCAGGTCGAAAACGACCCCGATTCGCCAAAGTTGCAGATCGGAACTCTCGTCAAACTAGAAACTCCGGTCTCGACGGTGTTCGGCATGGTGAGCGGCCTGAGCATCCCGATTCCCAAGCAGGACGCCGGCGACACCGAGCTCAACATCATCGAGATGGAACTGGTCGGCGAGACCATGAAGAGCGCGACCGGGGACAGGAAGCCGTTCCAGCGCGGCGTCTCCATCTTTCCCACCCTGGGCGACAGCGTCTACATGGCGAGCAAGGAAGATCTGGGTTGGGTCTACGCACCGACGGCGACGGATACGGTGCGCATCGGAACGATCCATCAGGACGAGGCGCTGCCGGCCTATGTCGCGACCGACAACCTGCTGGGCAAGCACTTCGCCATTTTGGGCACCACCGGATCGGGCAAGTCCTGCGCCGTGGCCTTGACGCTGCAGGCCATTCTCGAGCAGCACAAGAACGCGCACATCCTTCTGCTCGACCCCCACAACGAGTATTCCCAAGCCTTCGGCGAGATGGCCGAGGCCTTGGACCCGAGCAATCTGAAACTGCCGTACTGGCTGTTCACCTTCGAGGAGATCACGGAGGTCATCCTCGGCGACAACTTCCAGTCGCGTACTGCCGAGACCGCGATCCTCAGCGAGGCGATTCCCGAAGCCAAGCGCAAGTTCATGTCGAAGAGCGATCCGGATTCCGCCAGCTTCATCACGGTCGACACGCCGGTGCCCTATCAGATCAGCGAGCTCCTGCAGATCGTCGACGACGGCATGGGCAAGCTCGACAACCCGGAGAACTCGGCGCCCTATCTCAGGCTGAAGTCGCGCATCAATGCCTTGCGCGTGGATTCCCGCTTCAGCTTCATGTTCGGCGGCCTGGGCGCCCGCGACAACATGTCGGAGGTGCTTTCGCGGCTGTTCCGGATTCCCGTCGAGGGGCGGCCGATCACCATCGTGGACCTCTCCGGCGTGCCGTCGGAAATCCTCAATGTCGTGGTGTCCGTGCTCAGCCGTATGATGTTCGACTTCGCGGTCTGGAGCGACCGGGCCCTGCCCATGCTGCTGGTCTGCGAAGAGGCGCACCGCTACGTGCCGCAGGATTCCAGCCTCGGCTTCGAGCCGACCAAGAAGGCGCTGTCCCGGATCGCCAAGGAGGGCCGCAAGTACGGCGTATCGCTCTGCGTGGTGAGCCAGCGGCCGTCGGAGCTGGCGACCGGCATTCTCTCCCAGTGCAACACCATCTTCGCGCTCAGGATGAGCAATCAGAAGGACCAGGAGTTCGTGCGCGGCGCACTCTCTGAATCGGCCATGGGGCTCATGGAGTTCCTGCCGTCCATGCGCAACGCCGAGGCGATCGCCGTGGGCGAGGGCGTTCCGGTGCCGGTGCGGCTCTGCTTCAACGAGCTGCCTGAGGAGCGCCGCCCGAGGAGCGGGACCGCCAAGTTCTCCACCGCCTGGCAGAGCGACGACGAGGACAAGTCCTTCATCGACACAGTGGTCGAGCGCTGGCGCCGCCAGCGGCGTTAAAGCCTGCACGGCCGCGCCAGTGGCAGGCGCGACCGCTCGATCCTTCCGTCGGACTTCTTTCCAAAAAATCCCTCTAGCGGTCCCCGACCGCGTCGCGAGCAACGGTCGGGACGCCGATCCCGGCCTGTGAAAAATCCATTAAATCGGTGACAACGGGGTTTCTCCCGGCGGAAACAACGCGATAGACTTTCCAGCTCTGGAAAGGACGGTCGCATGGCGTATCTCGATGTGCGGCTTCTCGGCGGATTCGAAGCCCGGCTCGATACTGGACAGAAGATTACCCTGTCGACGCGGAAAGCGGAGGCGCTTCTCGCCTACTTGGCATGCGCCCCGGACAAGGCCCGTTCGCGGGACCAACTTGCGGGCCTACTCTGGAGTGACCGGGCGGAGGCGCAGGCCAAGAATTCTCTGCGCCAAGCCCTTACGTCTTTGCGCCACGGGCTGCAGGAAAACGGTACCACCGTCGTGATGACGAATGGAGAAAGTATAGCTCTCGAATCCAGCGCCGTAGCGGTCGACGTGCTCGAGTTCGAGAAGCTTGCCGCCAATGGCTCCAACGGCAACTTGGCGCGGGCGGAGCGGCTCTACCAAGGGCCGCTGCTCGATGGCCTCAGCGTGCGCGACCCGTCCTTCAACGAGTGGCTCATCCAAGAGCGCGCGCGTCTGCACGAGCTGGCGATCCGGGCGGTCGAACGCCTCTTGGCCGGGCTGTTGCGCGCGGGCGATCACGAGGCAGCGATTGCGACGGCCCAACGCCTTTTGGCGCTCGATCCGCTCCGGGAATCGACCGACCGGACCCTCATGCGCCTCTATGCGGAGCAGGGCCAGCGGGGCCTGGCGGCGCGCCAGTTCGAGCGCTGCCGCGACGTTCTTGCCCAGGAGCTCGGCGTGGAGCCCGCGCCGGCCACCCGCCGGCTCTATGAGGAAATCGTGGGCGCGAGCGACGCTGGCGATACGGCGACCCGGCCGCCAATACCGCTGCCGCTCCCGGCCAAGCCTTCCGTCGCCGTGCTGCCCTTCGCAAACCTGAGCGGCGACCCCGACCAGTCCTACTTGAGCGATGGCCTCACGGAGGACGTGATCACCGACCTGTCGCGCTTCCAGTCGCTCTTCGTGATCGGGCCGGAATCGTCGCTCGCCCTAAAGGACCGGACGATCACCGTGTCGGACGTCGCGAGCGACCTCGGGGTCGAGTATGTGGTCGAGGGCAGCGTCCGCAAGGCGGGCGACACCTTGCGCATCACGGTGCAGCTCGTCGATCCCTCGACCGGCCACCGCCTCTGGGCCGAGCGCTACGACCGGCCGTTCGCCGACGTTTTCGAAATCCAGGACGAGATCGTCGGCAACATCGCCGGCACCCTCTCGG
>CALJXB010000149.1 GCA_937974415.1 uncultured Kiloniellales bacterium | reverse complement strand
GCGCCGCCTAAGGTTGTCAATTTGTTAACGATCGGGGTCCCCGCTGTCGGCCCTTAGCGGCGACTACGCGGGGGGCGGCGACGGCGATCGGCAGAAATCGAGCGAGCATTTCCAATTCGTTAGGAAGCCTTTGGCATTGTTCTGTGGGGCTCGCCATCCTGGGCGGTGCCCATGGATTCTGATGCAAGGTGGGCTAGGGATGTCGGAAGAGGCGCGAAGAATCGGGCACGTCATCTCCGTATCCGGCGCCAAGCTGAGCGGCGTGCTGTCGCCGTCAGGCGAGGCTGGTACGAACGGCTCGGCCGCGGACGTCGGCCGGATGCTGCAAATCGGCAATCTGGTGAAGGTTTCCATGCCCAAGTCGGTGGCTTACGGCTTGGTCAGCAAGCTGGAAATCCGCGATCCCTCGGGGCCGCCCAACGGCCACGATTGCCGGATCATCGAAATCGATCTGTTCGGCGAAAGCCTGTGCAACGGGAACGGCTCCCAGAACGGTGTTGAGAACGGTGCCCAGAACAATGCTCAGAACGGAGCCCTGGATGGCGCCCTGCACGGTGAGGCGAACGGCACGCACAATGGCAGCCTGCCAGCCGGTCAGTTCCAGCGGGGCGTGTCGGTCTATCCCAGCTTGGGCGACGAGATCTATTCGGCCAGCAGCGACGAGCTGGCCGTGATCTACAAGCGCCCGACCGTCGCCTCGGCCCGCATGGGAACCCTGCACCAAGACCAGGACCTGCCGGTCTATCTCATGACCGACGAGCTCTTGGGCAAGCATTTCTCTATTCTCGGTACCAGCGGGTCCGGCAAGTCCTGCGCCCTCTCGGTCATCCTGCAGTCGATCCTGGACGACAACCCGAGCGGCCACGTGGTGCTGCTCGATCCCCACAATGAATACAGCCAAGCCTTCGGCGAGCGCGCCAACGTGATAACCACGGTGGACCTGCAGCTGCCGTTCTGGCTGCTGAACTTCGAAGAGCTCTCCGAGGTCCTTTGCAGCCCCGAGCCGTCGGCTCGCGAGGCGGAGATGGGCATCCTCAAGGAGGCCATCATCGCGGCCAAGCTCAGCTTCGCCGGCGACACCGACGAGGCCGACTACCTCACGGTCGACACGCCCGTGCCGTTCCGGCTGTCCAGCCTGGTTCAGCATATCGACAAGGCCATGGGCGACTTCGAGCGAACGGAGCAGATTCGCCCATACATGCGGCTCAAAGGGCGCATCGACCGGCTGCGCTCGGACCGGCGCTTCGCCTTCATGTTCGCCGGCGTGTCGGTGCGCGACAATATGGCGGACATCGTCTGCAACATCCTGCGCATCCCGGTCGAGCGCCAACCGATCAGCATCTTCGACCTCTCGGGCGTTCCCTCGGAGATCGTCGACGTGCTGGTCTCGCTGCTGTGCCGCATGATCTTCGACTTCGCCATGTGGAGCGCGCGCGACGAGGCGGTGCCGGTGCTGGTGGTCTGCGAGGAAGCGCACCGCTATATCCCGCGCGATCCGGGCGACGGTTTCGGCCCGACCCGCAAGGCGATTTCGCGCATCGCCAAGGAAGGGCGCAAGTACGGCGTGTCGCTGTGCCTGGTGACCCAACGGCCGTCCGAGCTGTCGGAGACCATCCTCTCCCAGTGCAACACCCTCTTCGCGCTTCGCATGAGCAACGACCGGGACCAGGAATTCGTGCGCCGGACGCTGCCGGAAAGCGCGGCGGGCATGATGGGCGCCCTGCCGGCCCTGCGCACCCAGGAGGCGGTGGTCGTTGGCGAAGGCGTCACCTTGCCGATGCGGATCCGCTTCGACAACCTGGCGGGCGAGGAGAAGCCGCTCAGCGAGACCGCTTGTTTCTCCTCGGCCTGGCAGCGGGAGATCGAGCGCGACGAGGATTTCGTTCTCGACACCCTCGACCGCTGGCGCCGCCAGGCCCGTTGAGCCCCCGTTGAGCTTATGACGGCGGGCGCGGGCGCCGGCGACTTCGAAAGCCTGTCCTGGCACGACGACACCGTCTACGGCCTGCGCCTGGAGATTGGCGACCCGGAGCGCGGCGATTGGCGCAGCAACCTGGTGCTCGACATCGACCACATCGTCGAATGGGTGCGCGCGGGGGAGACGTTCCGCTTCCAGGTCGCCCCGGCGACCCTGACCTTTCACCATGCCACCGACCTGCAGCTCGCGATCGACTGCGGCGATACGGGCGGCCAGGTGGCGCTCCACACCCTCTCGATCGACGCCATCGACCGCGAACGCATCGTCGATCAGAAGATCTGCTTCGATCGGCCCTATTACCGCTGGCGCATCGCCCTCAACTGGCCCCAGGGCGGCGAGATCCGATTCGGCGCCAGCGACTTCACTCTGGCGCTGCGCGCCGAGCCGGTCCTACAGGACCAGCAGCAGCTCTCGCCGCTCGATCGGGACTTAGCCTAAACCCCCAGATCCCGGGCTTGGGCGCGGCCGGCGTCGGACGCCTGGGTGACAAACTCCGGGTCCAGCCCGAGGATCCGGCAGAGGCGCCTGAATTCCCGGGTCTCGGCTTCCACCACCTCGTGATCCGCGACCATGACCCGGTGGGCCAGGCGCATCAGCGACCTGGCGCGTCGGTCGTCGCCGAAATAGCGCATGATCCGCTGGGTCAGTTTCGGCCTGGCGCCCGCGCCTTCGGCTTCGATCTGGGCGATGAAGTCGCCGAGCTGGACGCCGACGCGTTCCGCATCCAGCCCGGACAAGACGGGATCCGTCGACATCGCGGCCGCTATCGAGCTGCGCTCGCAATCCTGGGCGCTTTCGTCGGCGCTCGCCATCAAGGCACAGACGGCGGCGACGGCCTCCACGAAGTCCTGGTTCTGGCGCCCGCTGCCGCCTTCTCCTGTTGAAGGGCTCATGATCGGGGCACTCCCTTGCTCTCGCCTCGGCGGATAGTGTTTCTTCTTATCCGCCGATCAAAGCGGTTGAGAGCGGCTTTGGGAAGGAGAATCTTGCCGGCAAGGGCGGCGGGGAAGAGCGAACGCGGTCCGGGCGCAAGTTGTCCGATTTCACCTCGGCCAAGCGTCCCACGAAGAAGTTATCGGCAACGGCTAGACCGCCCGCAGCAGGGCTGGCAAGCTGACGCCGCGCCGCATGCGACGGGTCCGAAACAGAGGTCCGGGACGTTGCGGCGCATTTGCCTGTCTGAGGACTCGAAAGGGGGGTTCGTCTAGATGAACACGAGAGGGTTTCGAAGCTTGCTGGCGAGCGCAGGTATCGGCGCAACCTTAGCGGCCACGGGACTGATCGCGCCCTATGCGGCGGCGCAGGAAGATCCCGCGGCCATGATTGCCTACCGGCAGTCCACCATGAAGGCGATCGGCGGGCACATGGGCGCGATCGCCATGGCGGCCAAGGGCGACGTCACCTTCACCGATGAAGTGGCCGGCCATGCCCGAGCCATCAACCAGCTGAGCCAGAACCTGACCCGCTACTTCCCTGCCGGCAGCGGCAAGGAGGCCGGTGAGACCGCGGCCTTGCCCGTTATTTGGGAGAAGTGGACCGAATTCGAAGTCGCGATCAAGACGCTCGGAACGGAGAGCGCCAAGCTGGCCGAGGTCGCAGAAGGCGGCGACCGCACGGCGATCGCGGTCCAGACCGGCGAGCTCGGCAACAAGGGCTGCGGCGGTTGCCACAAGACCTTCCGCGAGAAGAAGAATTAGGACCGGGCGAGCCTGGTCGAACCCGGGTTCCGCCGCATCGAGGGAATCCATGATCCTGTGAAGACCGCTCCTATGCGGCGGATCGTTCTGGGGGCGATGGTGTTGCTCGTCCTCGGGATCGACAGCGGCCGGGCCCAGGGCGACGACCCGGTCGCCCGGGGCGAGTACCTGTTCCGCGCCGCCAACTGCCAAAGCTGCCATACCGACGTCAAGAACAAGGGCGAGCTCCTGGCCGGTGGCCGGGCGCTTGAGACCCCTTTCGGCACATTCTACGGCCCCAACATCACGCCCGACGAAGAGCACGGCATCGGCGCCTGGAGCGACGACGACTTCATCGCCGCCCTGCGCCACGGGCGGGCGCCCGACGGCAGCCATTACTATCCGGCGTTTCCCTATCCCGCCTACACCAAGATGACGGACGCCGACATGCGGGCCCTCAAGGCCTATATCTTCACCCTGCCGGCCGTCGATCAGCCCAATAAGCTGCACGATCTCGACGATCCCTTCAGCTGGCGCTTCCTGTTGCCCGCGTGGAAATGGTTGGCCTTCGAGCCGGGCGCCTTCGAGCCCGATCCCGAGCGCCCGGAGGACTGGAACCGGGGCGCCTATCTGGTCGAGGCCTTGGGCCACTGCGCCGAGTGCCACACGCCGCGGACCACGATCGGGGCGCTCGATCGGGACATGGCCTTCGCCGGCACGACCGAGGGGCCCGACGGCGAGGCGGTCCCCAACATCACGCCCGATCGGGAGACCGGGATCGGCAAGTGGAGCGACAAGGATCTCCTCTTCATGTTCCGGACCAGCCTGCTGCCGGACGGCGACTCGGTCGGCAGCGGCATGGCCGAAGTGGTCGCGAACAGCACCAAGCACCTGAGCGAAGCGGACCTTGAGGCCATCGTCGCCTACCTGCGCACGCTTGCGCCGATCCATAACCAGATCGGCAAACCGAAGACGAAGAGCACGGGAAACGCCTGGGACTAGCCGTGTTGAGGGGGGGCTAAGCCTCGACCCTGTCCTTCACCAGGCGCTGGAGCCGGCGGGCGTCACCGTCGGTTCCCTGGCGCCCGCGGCGGGCCGGCACGCCCGCCGAACCGTCCCTCGGCGACGGCTCGAGGTCCGTCAGTGCGGTTTCGCCCGCCTCGGTCAGCTTGCAGATCAGCCAGTCGGGCTTGATCGGGTTATTGAACCAGGGCGCGGCCCAACCCTGGTCGATGCAGCTCTGGATCGTCCGGCTGGAATAGCGCTGGCCGTTGCGGTCGAACAGCGGCAGCTTGCCGCCGGGCTCAGCGAGGCCGCGGCGCAAGTAAGCGGCCTGCGCCGGTCTGGGCCGGGTCGCCCCTTGGCTATGCCGGGATTGCACGCGTCCTCCCTTGAGGTCCTCGTTCATCGGGCCCCCCAGCCCTCGCGTCGACCTGCTTGCCATCCTAGTGGCATTTGCGAGAGAATGCCAACAATTAGCTCTAAGCTATTGGAAATGTGGGAGAAGAGTTATGGGCGCCACCCTGGTCAAGGTCACCTTTCCGTCACCGGAGGCGGCCCGGACGGTGGGCCGGGCGCTGGTCGAGGCGCGCCTGGCAGCGAGCGTCAATATCGCCGAGGGGATCACGTCGTTCTACTGGTGGGAGAGCGCGGTGCGGGAGAGTGCCGAGGCGCTGCTGTTCGCCAAGACGCGGGACGCCCTGGTGGATCGGCTGGTCGCCTTTGTCAGGGAACGCCACCCCTACGACTGCCCGGCGATCCTCGCCACCCCGATCATTGGGGGCAACCCGGACTATCTCGAATGGATCGAGCGGGAGACCGGCGGGGGGTGAGGGCGTCTCACGCCCGGCCCGACCATCTGCACCCCTGCGCACCGGCCATCCATCAAGTCTGCACACAAGGGATTGAACTCATCTGCCTGGGTTCCGCATCCTTCCTATGTTAGCTCTGGCGTCGACAGCTGCTCCGAGGGGAGAGGCATGACAGGCGTGAACCGTGTTCCGGCCCTGGCCGGGCTCCTCGTGGCCATCTTCGTCGCGGCGGCGGCGCTTGGCGTGGGCGCCGCGCGGGCCGGGCCCGACAAGGACGACGTCGGCTGGCTGCACTATCAGGCCGTCTTCGCCGCGGGCGAGCAGCGGGACACCGCCGCGAAGGCGCTGGGCGCCCT
The DNA here is from genome assembly GCA_937974415.1 of uncultured Kiloniellales bacterium. Taxonomy (GTDB): domain Bacteria; phylum Pseudomonadota; class Alphaproteobacteria; order Kiloniellales; family JAKSDN01; genus CALJXB01. The sequence continues at coordinate 3,731 of CALJXB010000149.1, read as the reverse complement.
CGGAGATTTGGACGCGGTGCCAACCCTGCTGCTCGGCATGCGGGTTCAATATCGCGGCGCGCCGGCCTACCTGGAAGCCTTGCGGGCGCTCACCGACGAGGCCATCGAGGGCTGGCTCGAGGGTGGCCTCTGGCTCGAGGCCCATCCCGAGGTGCGGGCCCATCCCGCTTACCGTCTGATCAAGCTCGAGGCCTACGAGCTCATCGACCCGGAGTTCCGCCGGTTCCTCGGCGGCAATCGCTCCAGGGCGGAGAACATGCGCATCCGCCTCGAGGAGATCTACTGGGGCGGGGTCCCGGTGGACGGCATCCCGCCGCTCGACAATCCGGCCATGGTCGCGGCCGAAGAGGCCGGCTATCTGGTGGACGACGACCTGGTCTTTGGGCTCGAGATCGACGGCGACGCCCGGGCCTATCCCCTCCGCATCCTTGGCTGGCACGAGATGATGAACGACGTGGTCGGCGGCGTGCCCGTGGCGCTCGCCTACTGCACCCTCTGCGGCTCCGGCATCCTTTACGAGACCGCCGTGGAGGGCCAAGTGCAGCCCTTCGTCTTCTCCTCAACCGGCCTGCTCTATCGCTCCAACAAGCTGATGTATGACCGGGAGACCGACAGCGTCTGGAACCAGTTCACCGGCGAGCCGGTCATGGGGCCCCTGGTCGATAGCGGGCTCAAGCTCAAGATCCGCCCGCTCGCAATCACGACCTGGGCCAAGTGGCGCGAGCGCCACCCGGAGACCACGGTGGTGTCGATAGAGACCGGCTACCCCCGCGACTACGGCTCCGGTGCGGTCTACCGGGACTACTTCGCCAGCCCGGAGCTCATGTTCCCGGCCCTGGTCCGGGACGAGAGCCGCCTCGAGGCCAAGGACTACGTCTTCGCTCTGCGCGACTTCGCCGTCGCCAAGGCCTGGCCGCTCGACCTCTTCACGGGTGGCCGGGTGATCAACGATACCTTGGGCGATAAGCCCGTGGTGCTGATCGGCGACGCCGCCAGCCGAACTGTGCGGGCCTACCGCCGCGGCGAGCGGCGCTTCGAGGCCGGCGTCGACGCCACGAGCCTCGCGGCCGGGCCGGAGACTTGGCGGATCGAGGAGGCTTTTCTGGAGGGCCCCGACGGCACCCGGGAGCCGCGCCTGCCCGGCCACATCGCCTATTGGTTCGCCTGGGAGAACTTCCTCGGCGCCCACGCGCCGCTCGGCGAGACCGTGGGCGAGACCGCGGCCGGGGGCGGTTAGCGGGACGCCGAGTGCCTGGCGTCCGCCTCAGGAGGATGCCTTGGTGAGCCCCCTGCGGAGGTCGTCCTGGTTGAGCACCGGCACGATCTCGATCGCCGCATCGGTGGCGGCAAAGAACGGCTCGTTGAGTTCGGTCAGCTGTGCCTGGTCCTCGACCTCGAAGAAGATCATCCCCGCGCGCTCGCCGTCCTCAAGCGTGAAATAGGCCGCCTCGGGATTGGTTTGCTCGATGAGCGCGTCGATGGCCGCGCCGAGGCTTCCGTCCTTGGCGGCCTGGTTCCCCTTTTCGACCGGAATGGTGAATTTGAGCATCAACCGCATGGTATCTCCCCTTTGACCTCGTTGCGACGAGATGTTCACCGGAAAAGCTTAGCTCCGCAAACTTGCGGTCTCCATCGTGAATTGCTTTCCGATCGAATGTCGGGGAGTGCCGTATTTCCATTCTTCGGACGACGGAAAGAGTGAACGGCTCAGGGTTCACTCCGGGCCAACGCCGGCCTCCCCAAGACGGTCCGTGGCCGGAGGGCGACGCGGATCCGATCGGCCAGGACGAAGAAGCCTCAGATGAGACAAGGCGTGCCCAACGGCATGGATTATCCCTTCGCTGGCCGTTAGTCTCCTCGGCGAAAGGAAGAGGCCTTGGACCGCAGGCTTGCCGCTATTTTCGCCGCCGACGTGGTCGGCTATTCGCGCCTGATGGGCGAGGACGAGGCGGGCACGCTGGGGCGCCTGAAATCCCTCCATAACGAGCTCCTGCAGCCGAAAATAGAGGCGCGCAAGGGCCGCATCGTGAAGCTCATGGGAGACGGGCTACTGGCCGAGTTCCCAAGTGTTGTTGAGGCCGTCCTGTGTGCCGCCGAGATTCAGCAATCGACCCTTGAGCGCGAGACCGAGCTGACCCAGGAACGGCGCATCAGGCTGCGCATCGGGGTCAATCTCGGGGACATCATCGTCGAGGGCTCGGACATCTATGGCGACGGCGTCAATGTGGCATCGCGCCTGGAAGCGCTTGCCGATCCTGGCGGCATTTGCGTTTCCGGGTCCGTTTTCGACCAGGTCAAAGGGAAAGTCGAACTCAATTTCGCGGACCTGGGGGAGCGCCAGGTCAAGAACATCGACCAACCCGTCAGGGTCTATCGCATCTCTCTGGAGGGTGAAACGGCTGAAGGCGTAGCCCACGCCGCTGCAACCACCGCCGCCACCGAGCTGGAGATACTGCAGCAGCCCGCCATCGCGGTCCTTCCTTTCGAGAACATGAGCGGCGATCCCGAGCAGGACTATTTTTCCGACGGATTGGCCGAGGACATCATCACCGCCCTCTCTCAATGGCGCTCTTTCCCGGTTGTCGCCCGCAATTCCACATTCTCCTTCAAGGGCCAACAAGTGCGCATCGAAAAAATTGCCGAAGAGCTGGGGGCCCGATATGTCCTTGAAGGAAGCGTACGCAAGGCGGGCAGCCGCTTGCGGATCACGGCCCAGTTGATCGACGCAAAGACGGGCCACCATGTCTGGGCTGAGCGCTTCGACCGTCAGCTGGAGGACGTCTTCGACATACAGGACGAAATCACCAACCGGATCGCGGCCACAATCGTGCCGGAACTCGAGCACTTCGAACACAGACGCTCCACGGCAAAGCGGACCGAAGACCTCAACGCCTGGGATTATTATTTGCGCGGCATGCAAACCTTCCATGACGAGACCTGCGAGGGCACGGACTCGTCAATTCGCATGTTTCAAGCGGCTGTCGATCTCGATCAGAACTATTGCGACGCTTGGGCGCGTCTGGGCTGGTGTCATGCGCGGCTTGTCATGCTCCGCTGCGTTGAAGACCCGAGCCTGAGCCTTGAACGCGGGTTCGAAGCGGCCCGCCGGGCCGTCGCACTCGACGACGGCTCCGCCCTGGCACATCTCAGCCTGGGCACGGTCCACATCTGGAATGAAGAAACGGCGCTTGGGCTGGGCGAAGCGCAGGCCGCCCTGCAGCTGAACCCCAATTTCGCCATAGCAGCCATGGCGGTCGGCAATCGCCTCGACCTGGTGGGCGAGACGCAGGAGGGCATCGCCCAGATGGAGCGGGCCCTGAAGCTCAACCCGCGTGACCCCAACCGCTCCCGTTACATGGCGTACCTGTCTCGCGCCTATGTGAGCAAAGGCGACTATGAGCGTGCCTCGGATTGGGCGCGAAAGGCAGTACTCCTGCGCTCGAGCCATCCCGAAACCTTGTTTCGCTGTGCTGTCTGCCTGGCGCTCGCCGACCAGGTACAGGAGGCACGAGAGCTGTTGGACCGCTGTAACGAGATCGATCCGAAGTTTGTGCCGAAAATGGCCGATTGGCGTCCCTACCCGGACCAGGGGAGAAACGACCGCCTGCTCGACGGCTTGCGCCGCCACGGCTTGTTGCCGTAGAGATCCCTACGCCATCGCGGTCGGGCAATATTGTTGCAATGCCAGAAGCGGGGCGCCTTCGGACCAATTTTGCCTCTTCGGGCGGCAT
>CALJXB010000148.1 GCA_937974415.1 uncultured Kiloniellales bacterium | reverse complement strand
GTGTGGGCGCAGCCCAGGTAGTGACTGCCCGGGCCGACCTCGCGGATGGCGTCCATGGCCTGGCCGTTCTCGCTCATGTCGTAGCCCTCGAGCATGACCTGCATCATGCCGAGCTGGTCGGCGTCGATGATGAACTTCTCGTAGGACGACACCAGGCCGCCTTCCAGCCAGCCGGCCGAATGCAGCGCGAAATTGACACCGCCGAGCGTCGTCGGCAGCAGGGTCTGGCTGCTCTCGTGGGCGGCCTGGGCATCGGGCATCTTGCCGCCGCAGAGCGAGCCGCCGGAGCGGAACGGCAGGCCGAGGCGGCGGGCCAGCTGGGCCATGCCGTAGAGCACCAGGGCCGGCTCCGGCGTGCCGAAGGTGGGCGCCCCCGACTGCATGGAGATCGAGCTGGCGAAGCTGCCCATGATGACCGGCGCGCCGGGGCGCACGAGCTGGGAAAACGCGATGCCGGCGAGCGCCTCGGCCAGGGTCTGGGTCATCACCCCGACCGGCGTCACCGGCGCCATGGCCCCCGACAGGATGAAGGGCGTGACGATGGTCGCCTGGTTGTTGCGGGCGTAGACCTTCAGCGCGCCCAGCATGGTGGCGTCGAAGGTCATGGGGGAGTTGGCGTTGATCAGGCTGACGCAGACCGTGTTGTCGGCGACGAAGTCGTCGCCGAACACGATCTTGGCCATGTCGACCGTGTCCTGGGCGCGCTCGGGCGCGGTGACCGAGCCCATGAAGGGCAGGTCCGAGTAACGCAGATGGCTGTACACCATGTCCAGGTGGCGCTTGTTCACCGGGATGTCGACGGGCTCGCAGACCGTGCCGCCGGAGTGGTGCATGGCCGGCGCCATATAGGCCAGCTTCACGAAGTTCTGGAAGTCCTCGATGGTGGCGTAGCGGCGCCCCTGGTCGAGGTCGCGCACGAAAGGTGGCCCGTAGACCGGCGCGAAGACCGTGTTGTTGCCGCCGATGGTGACGCTGCGCTCCGGGTTGCGGGCATGCTGGGTGAAGCTCGAGGGCGCGGTCTTGATCAGCTCGCGGCACATACCGCGGGGAAAGCGCACCCGTTCGCCGTCCACGTCGGCGCCGGCGTCCTTCCAGATCTCGAGCGCCTCCGGGTCCTCGCGGAACTCGATGCCGATTTCCTCCAGCACCGTCTCGGCGTTGTGCTCGATGAGCGCCAGCCCCTCCTCGGAGAGGGTCTCGTAGAACGGGATCTTGCGGGAGATGAACTTCCGCTTGCCAAGGCCGCCGCCGGTGCGCACCGCGCGCCGCGCCTCGCGCCCGCCGCCTGCTCGCCGCCCCCGGCGTTCGGCCGTGCTTTCGATCTCACCCATATCCTCGACCCCCGCTGATGCGTCTGGTGGCGCGATTATCGGCGGCGCCTGCCGGCTCTCTGTCGCAACGGCGACCAGGTTGCGCCGAGTTGCGCCCAGGCGCGTCTTGGAGGAAGTCTACGCCCTTGCCCGCGCCCTGTCTGCTGCCGCTCTCCGCCATGAGCGACAGCGTCGGCCGGCCATGAACGGCGCTTCATGTCATTATGTCCGCGGTTTCAGATTCTCCGGGTCGTAGAGCGGCTCGTAGCCGACGCCGGCGACCTCGACCGGGTAGGTTTCGCCGAAGTACTCGACCTGAAACTTCTTGCCTTTGACGGCGTGCTCGTGGGGCAGATAGCCGAGGGCGATGTTCTTGCCGATCGTCGGGCCGTAGGCAATCGACGTGGTGAAGGACCGGCGGCCCTCGGAATCGACCAAGGTCTCACCGCTTTCGGTGTCCATGATCGGCAAGATGCCGACCGGATAGCGGGCCACGCCTTGGGTATCTCGATTGTCGGTCATCACCAAGGTGCAGAGCGTGGCCGGCTGATGGTCCCGGGCGCGCTGCGCGAGATAGGCGGCCTTGCCGAGGAAGTCGGCGTCCTTGACCTTGGGGCGCGCCAGGTCGGCCTCCAGGAGGTTGTACTCGGTCAGGAGGTCCGCGTTCTGCAGGCGCAGGCTCTTCTCCAACCTGCGGGAATTGGCATAGGTCTCCACGCCGAAGGGCATGACGTTCTCAGCGCGCAAAGCATCCCAAACGGCGAGGCCGTCTTCGTACTTCATGTGCAGTTCCCAACCCTGCTCGCCGACATAGGAAATGCGGAAGGCCGCAACATCCTGGCCGGCGATGCGAATTTGCTTGATCGACGCGAAGGGGAAAGCCTCATGGGCGAGGCCGTCCGGGTCGTCCACCACCTTCTGCAACGTGGCCCTGGCATTCGGCCCCCAAAGGCCGATGGTGGTGAAGTCGCCCGATACGTCGGCGAGCTCGACGTCGTAGCCCAAATCCTCCGCCATGCGCTTCATGTAGACGAAGTCGCGGTTTCCGGCATCCGCCCCATCGACGAAGCGATACCGGTCTGCCATGCGGAAAACGGTGAAATCGGCTTTGACCATGCCTTGTTCGTCGAGGAAGTGGGTATAGATGCCCTTGCCGACCTGATTGTCGCCACCGACCTTGGCGACGCAGAGGTATTCCATGAAGGCCACGTGATCCGGGCCGGTCACGTCGTACATGGCAAAGTGAGACAGATTGACCATGCCGACGTTAGCGCTCATTTCCAGGTGCTCGGCGTTCGAGACGCGCCAGAAGTGGCGATTGTCCCATTCGTTTTCGCGGACCGGCACCTGATTGCCATACGTTTCCAGCAAGCCTTCGTTGCTGGCATAGCCGTGGGCGCGCTCCCACCCGCCGAGCTCCATGAAATAGCCGCCCAGGTCTTTCTCGCGCTCGTAGAACGGACTGCGGCGCACGCCTCTGCCGCCCGCGAAGGGCTCCCGCGGATGGACCGCCGGATTGTAGATCTTCATCGCGGTTTCGGTGCAGCGGGCCTGGATGAAATCTTCGTCGGTTTGGAACGGATAGTAGCGCGCGTAGTCGATCGCGTGATGATCGATCTCGGTGCGCCCATCCGTCATCCAGTCGACCAGCAGCTTGGCCATGCCGGGGCCGTCCTTGACCCAGATCGCAATGGCATACCAGAGGCCGCGGACCTTCTGGCTTTCGCCGATCGAAGGGCCGCCGTCCGTGGTCACCTGGAGCAGGCCGTTGAAGGAGCGTTTTTCGTCGTAGCCCAATTCCGCAAGGATCGGGGTCAACTCCATCGCCCGCTC
>CALJXB010000147.1 GCA_937974415.1 uncultured Kiloniellales bacterium | reverse complement strand
CCCAACGTGGTCTTCGAGTACTATCCCGGCGGCAAGCTGACGGTGTTCCACAATAAGCCCGTGGGCCCGGAGCGCACCTTGCAGATCATCGACTGGTATCTGCCCCAGGCCGAGCCCAGCCAGATGGAGCAGGAGGTGATCGACTTCGTCGACGTGGTGCGCGAGGAGGATATCCCCATCGTCGAGAGCGTGCAGCGGGGCCTGCACAGCCGGGGCTATCGCCAGGGCCGCTTCATGGTCGACGAGGAGGGAACGGGTCTGAGCGAGCACGCGGTCCACGATTTCCAGCTCAGGGTGCTGCGGGCCTTGGGGGTTGTGCCCCAAGGGTCTTCCGGCGTCGGCAACGGTGGAGGGACCTAGATGCTACGTCCTCTTCAGTTCGATCCCAAGACTGAAGCGGCTGTCCGTTTCGTCGAGGACACCGAACCGGCCGAGATCGTCGCCGAGACCGTTGCGCGGCTGCGCGCCGGGCAAACGCCTGCAAGCCTGATGCGGGCCGGGGCGCTGGCGGTCGTCCGCTCCACCGAGCTGCCGGCCGACCATCACGGCGGACCGGTCCATCCGGTCGCCGGCCTCCATGCGGTGCTCAACCTCGCCGGACGCTTGAACGGCGACAAGGGCCTGGTGCCCGCCATTCAATCGGTCGCTCTGGCGAACCTGCACATCCATTCGCCCGAGATGGGCCCGAGCCTCATGGGCGATCTGGACTCCTCTGGCGGGGAGGCCAGCGCCCAGGATCTGGCCGAGCAAATTGGCGGGCATCGAGCCCTGGCCGCCGAACGCACCACCCTGGGCCTGCTGAAAAAGGGTGAGCGGCAAGCGGTGTTGGAGCCGATCCTGGCGGCGGGGACCCGGCGCAATTCCCTGGACGATCACTACTTCCTCTATCCGCTTTACACCCTACGTGCTCTCGACGGCTTGGGTTGGGATCTGGCGTCGCCTCTGTTGCGGCCGCCGGTCCGCTATCTCGCCAGCAACGCCCTGATGGAGGCGACGGACCAAGCACAGGCCACCTACATGGCCGAGAACGTCGCGCGCTATCAGGCCTTCGGCGTCTTCACGCAACTCATCGCCGAACACCGGCTGTTGCAGCGGGAGCTCAGGATCGAGACCGGCGCGGACGAGAGCGCGGCCATCGGCACCCTCGGCTGGCGCATTGGCGAGTCGAGCGATCTCGCTCCGGTGCCGGGCTATCTGGCCGAGGCGCTCGCTGCCGGGCTGTCCCTCGAGGGCGCCGGGGAAGCGCTCTCCTATGGCGCCGGGCTGATCTATCTCTGCACTACCACCGGCAATCCCTTCGACGTGCACATTCACACCGGCCTCAATGCCCGCCGCTATCTCATCGGCCTCGAGGGCCTCGCTCTGGAGACCAAGCTGCTGGCGCTGCTCACTTGGGCCGACGGCCCCGAAGTGCGCCTGGCCGCGGAGACCCGGGGTCATGCGTTGCCCGATGGGCCGGCCGCGGCGCCGGCGTCAGGCAGCCAAGCCGACGCGCTGGCTGCGATCCGCGAAAGCATCGAGGCCCAACCAGCCTTCGACCTGCGGACGATCGCGGTGCCGGTCGAAACCCTGCGCGAGGCGCTCCAGGTGCGCGAGACCATGGCGCTTGCCGAGGGCTATGCCCGGGCCGGCCATGATCCGGCGCCCTTCTTCGCGCTAATGGCCGAGCTGGTAAGCCGCGACGAGGCCTCGGAGATGCACGCCTACAAGATGCAGCAGGCAGCCTTCGAAGAATTCCACGCTACCCGCGCGCCTTACCGCTGGGTCCACATGGTGGCGGCTGCGCGTCACTTGGCCACGGTCTATGCCATGCTGCCCCAGGAGATTTATCCTCGAGCGGCGCGGCTCCTCGAGATCTAGGCGGTTCGGCGATGCAGGCTTCCCCTCGGCTTCGTGCGCTCGCGGCAGGCTTTGTGATGGCGCTCCTGGCATTGGGCTCGGCCGTGCCGGCGGCCGCTGCGGTCTGCCATTCCGAGAGCAGCACCTACCGGGTCGATGTTGCGATCGACCTGCCGCCGGTGAGGGTCCACCACGACCGCAGCCGGGCCGAGCTTGGCCAGCTCGCCCTGCACGGCCCGACCAATCGCGTGCTCGGAGTAACCGCCTCGAGGCTGCGAGCCGGCACCTCCACCTATTACGGCAATCGGCCCCTCGAAGGCGAGGGCGTCTGCTTCTGGGCCGAGCAAATCGAGGTTACCCTGCGTTACGAGGCGCTCGATATCTACATCGCCTCGGACTACAGCCGCGGGTCCTGTCAATACAACGCCATCCTGAGCCACGAGAAACGGCACGCCGAGGTGGCTCGGGGCTACCTGGACGACTACGTCCAGACCATCCGCAGCGCGCTCACGTCGCTCGCCATCCCCAAGCCCCGCTCGCCGCTCCTGGTCGAGAACGTGACCGGCGCGCAGCAAAAGACCCAGGCGACCATCGAGAAACTCCTTCAGCCCATCCTCGCGCGTCTGCGCCGGGACATGGAAGCGGCGCAAGGCCGCATCGATACCCCCGCCGAATACCGCCGGGTGGAAAAGCAATGCCCTCGGTGGTGAGGCCGGAGGCCGCCCGACCCGTCGTGTCCTGGTCGCCTCCCGATCCGGCGGAACAGTGTCGAATTCTCTAGAGCAGACTACGGCCCTTCGCTGAGCGGGCAGCCTAGGGCCGCTTGTCGCCCTTAACAGCCAAAACGCTTTCGCGCTTTGCTTATTTTTTGCCGCCTTTGCCGCCCTTATCCCCGCCTTTTCCTTTACCGCCCTTGCCACCGCCCGAATTTCCGCCACCGGAATCTCCCCCGCCGGAGTCGCCGCCACCGCCGGAATCACCGCCGCCGCCGGAATCACCGCCACCGGCATCGCCGCCGCCCGATCCTCCACCCGCGGCTCCACCGGATCCATTACCGCCGGAGTTATCCGCACTTGCTGTCGCGCCACTACGGTCCCCCGATCGAGTCAGGCCGCTGTTCAGGTTTGTCGGCGTGGCAAGCTCGCCCGGAAATACGGGGACTTCGAGCGGGACCACCTCCTCAAAGTCCGGATCCAAGGTCCGACCCAGCGCTTTTCCGTCGCCTGGATCGATGTCCAAGAGCGACAGTTCGGTGGCTGCCAATTTGAAGGTCACGAGGGATTGGCGCTCCACCGTACCAGTGATCCGGGCCGGGACCTGACCGAGAAAGCCGGCCTTGTCGATGGCCGCGTCGAGCTCGGCTCGATCCTTTTGGCTCAAACCGTCGACGTCGATCACCAGGCTTTTTGGACCGGCAACCAACCTGTAGTCCCACATGAGATGAACCACGGGACCGGCCACCGCCACCTGGCGGCCCCGATAGTCGGCGGGACGAAACACGAGATCGTCCGCATCCTCGGTCAAGTCGCCCAGCCCTACGGAGGTAGGGGTGGCCGACGCAATCTCGATTCTTGCTTTCGCCTCTCTGGGGGCCGCCGGCATCGGCGGTGGTGCCTTGAAGTCGGCAACGATCTCTGGCGCTGGCTCCGCCCTTCGGATTTCCGGCTGCGCCACTTCCGTTGGAGCCTTCATAGACTTGACCGAGGGGTGCTCCGGCGCGAGTTCCTGGGCATTTGCGGCGTACTGCCTGGAACTTTGATGGTCTCCCCGCGCTGCGGCCCGCTCGGCCAGTTCGACATACATGACGCCGACTCGTTCGATCCCGGCGAGAGCCTCTTCGCGTTGCGGCTGCAGAGAGAGGACGTGTCGATAGGTTTCGAGGGCGTTGTCGCCTTGGGGAGTCGTGAGCGCCAACCTCGCAACCTGGTATTCCGCGCGGTTCAACAGCTTCGCGATCGTCTCCTCGCCGTTGAGCGACGGCATTTCAGCGAATGCCGCTTCGGACTGGATGACGGGCTTGCCGTTCAATGACTCTCCGGACCCGGGTAGCTCTACCGCCGCCTTTTGCTCCACGACCGTTACCAGCGCGATCTCGGAGACGACGGGCGCGTTTTCCAAAGCGGGATCCGGCGAGCCGGTGCCGCGAGTATCGTCCGGATCGTCTTCGGGGACAGCCGCCGCAGGCGTCGTCGCGCTCGCCTCTACCGTCCCTCCAGCCTCGAGTTCTTGCAGGGCGAGCACCGCAGAGGGGTTTCCAGCGTTCGCCGACAGCCGGAACCATTTGATGCCTCGGGCAATGTCCCGATCGACGCCGTTGCCGTAGCGGTAGGCGTTTCCGAGCTCGTACTGTGCGAAATGATTGCCGTGCTCGGCCGCGGCGCGGTACCACATGGCGGCTTGCGCCAAGTCTCTGGGCACCGCAAGGCCCAAGCGATATTGATCGCCGAGGGCGAGCTGAGATAGCTCGTGACCTTGACGAGCGGCCTTGCGATACCACGCCATCGCGGAGGCAATATCTTGCTCGCCGCCGCTTCCGAGCTGAAGAACAAGCCCTAATGCGTATTGCGCGCCCTGGTGTTCCTGCGCTGCCGCTTCCCCATAGAACTCAACCGCTGTTTCGATGTTCCGGTCGACGATCTCGCCTTCTTCGTACAGCTCGCCGAGCTGAAACTGCGCATCCCGGTCCCCCTCTTGCGCCAAGACGCGAAGTTGCTCGAGGCTCGCCGCCTTTTCCTGCGCGGCGGTTGCTCCGACGGTTTGTTGGGCTAGCGTTATCCAGGGCCACACGGAAACGAGAATGGCCGCCAGGATCGGTACCTGAAATCTTGGCCTCACCGACGCCTCCCTCATGGTGTGGCACAGCATCAATCGATTTTCTTTTTTTTGAATATCTCTTGTCTGAAGCAACACCGATGAAGAATCAACGGATTTCAGGCTGTCTTCGGCAGAGTCCGCACCGAGAGTCTTAATTTGTTGGAGATTATGCAGCGAAGCGAGGCTTGTCTCGACACGCGCAGGGCACGGTGAGGCGTGGGGTATTGGCCCGGCAGCGTTGAAGCGGGCGAGTTTCGACTCATGACTGCTTTCGGCTGGAGCGGTGAGCCGGCGGATTGGCCTGCAACGAGATCCAACACCGGGCTTACAGGACCGGCCTCGTAGGAACGTGACGGGCCATGCGAAAGCCGACCAAGCCCGACTGTGTCACACGGCTCGGATCTGAGTGTTTCATATTAGCAACAAGCGGCGCGCTCCTGATCTCTCCGACCCATGCCTGGCAGCACCGCACCGGTGTGTTCCAAACACTCGGCCAAGCGCAGGCACAGGAGTGTTTACCTCTCTGAATAGATTGTATACAGTTGCGTACAAATCTCGGAGGCCAGCCATGGCGACGCATGTCGGGCAGGCAGGGAACGGTACCGACGGGCGTCAATCCGGTGGGCGCCGTTCGGGCGGGCGCTCCGCCCGGGTTCGGGCGCGGGATGACCACACGCCAACCTCGGGGCCGCCGCCGGTGGGTGGCCGCTACCGGCCGCTCAGCGAAGCCGAGGTGCTCAAGATCCACCGGGCCGCCCTCGATGTGTTGGCCCGCATCGGCATGGCCGATCCGATCCCTGAGTTCAGGGACGCGGCCCTCGAGAAGGGCTGCCGCCTCAACGAGCACGGCCGGCTTTGCTTCCCGGCGGCGCTGATCGAGGATCTGGTGGCCGGTGCCGCCCGCAGCTTCGTGCTCCATGGCCGCGCGCCCGGCCGGGACGTGGAGATCTCCGGCGAGAGCGTCCACTTCGCGACCGGCGGCATGGCGGTGAAGGTGCTCGACCCGGAGACCGGCCGCTACCGGCCGTCCTCCCTCAAGGACCTCTACGACTGCGCCCGCCTGGTCGACACCCTGGAGAACCTGCAGGTCTTCAACCGGACCGTCGTGGCCAGCGAAATCGCGGACCTCTACGCCTTCGACATGAACGTCGCCTACGCCTGCATCGCCGGCACCACCAAGCCGATCGGCACCGGCTTCAGCGAACCCGAGCACGTGGTCGACGGGGTCGCCATGTTCGACGCTGTTCTCGGCGGCGAGGGGCGGTTCCGGGCGCGGCCCTTCTCGACCGCCAACTGCTGCGCCATCGTGCCGCCCCTGCGCTTCGGTTCCGAGAACAGCGCGGTGGCGATCGAGGCCGCTCGCGCGGGCTTTCCGGTCAAGGTGGCGATCGCGGCGCAGGCGGGCGCGACGGCGCCGGCGGCGCTTGCCGGGACCCTGGTCCAGACCGTAGCCGAGATGTTGGCCTCCCTGGCGCTGGTCAACCTCTTGGTGCCCGGCCATCCCTTCCTCTGCGGCAACTGGCCCTTCGTCTCCGACCTGCGCACCGGCTCGTTCTCCGGCGGCGGCGGGGAGGAGGCGGTCTTGAACGCCGCTTCGGCCCAGATCACCAATTTCTACGACCTGCCCAACTCGGTGGCTGCCGGCATGACCGATTCCAAAGTGCCGGACAACCAGGCCGGCTACGAGAAGGGCATGACCAACCTGCTGGCCGGCCTGGCGGGCGCCAACCTGGTCTACGAGTCCGCCGGCATGACCGCCAGCCTGCTGGGCTGTTCGCTGGAGTCCTACGTCATCGACAACGAGATGCTGGGCGCGGCCCTGCGCGCCATCCGCGGCATCGAGGTGAGCGACGAGACCCTGTCGCTCGACGTCATCGAGGAGGCGGTGCTCGGGCCGGGGCACTACCTGGGCCATCCCCAGACCCTGGCGCTCATGGAGTCCGAGTACGTCTATCCCCGGGTCGGCGACCGGGCCTCGCCGGACGAGTGGGAGGCCGACGGCGCCCCCTCGATCCGCGAGCGGGCCCGCGCCCGGGTGACCGAGGTCCTCGAAAGCCACTATCCAGCCACTATCGACCCGGTGGTCGATGCTGAGCTCCGAGCGCGGTTTCCGATCCAGCTTCCGGTCGAAGACATGCGGCCAAGTCCAGCCGTGAGGAAGACGGCGTGAGCGACGCGCTGCAGACCGACGTGCTGGTGATCGGCGGCGGCAACGCGGCCTTCTGCGCCGCCCTCGCGGCCAGGGAATGCGGTGCCTCGGTGCTGGTCTTGGAGCGGGCGCCGGAAGACGAGGCAGGCGGCAACAGCCGCTTCACGGCAGGCGCCATGCGGGTCGCCTTCGACGGCGTCGATCACCTGCGCGAGCTCATGCCGGAGCTCAGCACAGCCGAGGTCGCGCGCACCGACTTCGGTCGCTACGGCGCCGAGCGGTACTACGACGACATGGGGCGGGTCACCGAGTACCGCTGCGATCCGGACCTGGTCGAGCTGCTGGTGGAGCAGAGCCGTCCAGCCCTCCGGTGGATGCGCGACAAGGGCGTGCGCTTCCAGCCCAGCTACGGCCGCCAGGCCTTCGAGGTGGACGGCCGCTTCAAGTTCTGGGGCGGCCTGGCGGTCGAGGTCTGGGGCGGCGGGCCGGGCTTGGTCGAGGCGCTGACACGTTCGGCGACCGGCGCCGGGATCGAAGTGCTCTATGGCGCGCGGGCGGAAGAGCTCATTTGCGGTAACGACGGCGTCGAAGGGACCGTCGTGCGCCTGAACCGTGGCGGGGACGCCCGGCGGGTGCCGGTACGGGCCGGCGCGGTGGTGCTGGCCTGCGGCGGTTTCGAGGCCAACGCCGAATGGCGCGCGCGCTATCTCGGCCCCGGCTGGGATCTCGCCAAGGTGCGCGGCACGCGCTTCAACACCGGCGACGGCCTGCGCATGGCGCTCGACATCGGCGCCTCGCCGGCCGGCAACTGGTCCGGCTGTCACGCCGTCGGCTGGGACCGCAACGCGCCGGAGTTCGGCGACCTGGCCGTCGGCGATGCCTTCCAGAAGCACAGCTACCCCTTCGGCATCATGCTGAACGCCCGGGGCGAGCGTTTCCTCGACGAGGCCGCCGACTTCCGCAACTACACCTATGCCAAGTACGGCCGGGAGATCCTGGCCCAGCCCGGCCAGTTCGCCTGGCAGATCTTCGACCGGAAAGTCACCCACCTGCTGCGCGACGAATACCGCATCCGCCAAGTGACCAAGGCAAGCGCCGACACACTCGAAGAGCTGGTGAGTCGCCTCGAAGGCGTCGATCCCGATGCGGCGCTCTCGACCATCAGGGCCTACAACGCCGCGGTTCGCCAGGACATCCCCTTCGACCCCAACGTGAAGGACGGCCGCTCGGCCGACTGCCTGCCGGTGCCCCGGGCCAACTGGGCCAACGCTTTGGATACGCCGCCCTTCGAGGCCTACGCGGTGACCTGCGGCATCACCTTCACCTTCGGCGGCCTGCGCATCGACCGCCAGGCCCGCGTGCTCGACGGCGATCTCGCGCCCATTCCCGGCCTATTCGCGGCCGGCGAGCTGGTCGGCGGAATCTTCTATTTCAACTACCCCGGCGGCACCGGGCTCACCTCCGGCTCGGTGTTCGGGCGGATCGCCGGCACCTCGGCGGCTGCATGCCATGTCGAGCGGGCGAAGCGGTTGAAAAGAGCCGGATGATGGCCAAGGGCGTGGCACGCAAGGCCCAAGGCAATGGTCGCAACGGCGCCAACGGTGCCAATGGGGGACGCCAAACCTCCCTCGCCGAGTTCGTCCGGCGACAGGTCCGCGAGGCGATCCACACCGGACGCTACGGGCCTGGCGAGCGCCTGCGCGAGACCGAAGTGGCCGACTGGCTCTCGGTCAGCCGGACGCCGGTGCGCGAGGCACTCCGGCGGCTGGAGGCGGAAGGCCTGCTCACCTTCGTGCCCTGGCGCGGCGTGGTGGTGGCGGAGCTCGACCGCCGGCAGGTGACGGAACTTTATGCCATGCGCACCATCCTGGAAGGAGCAGCGGCCCGCCTCGCGGCGCAACATGTCGGCGAGGCCGAGATCGACCTCATGGAGGGTCTATTGGCCCGCGCCAAGGCGGCAAGCGGGGACGCCGAGGCGCTCGCGGCGATCAACCGCCAGTTCCACCAGGCGATCTACGCGGGCGCCCACAACCGCTATCTCATGCAATCGCTGGAGACCTTGCGCAATTCCCTGGCCCTGCTGCGCGGCACCACCTTTTCCATGCTGGGGCGGGCCAAGGCGGCCCAGCGCGAGCACGCGGCCATCCTCGCCGCCATCAAGGCGCGCGATGCGGATCGCGCGGAGCAGGCGGCGCGCGATCACATCCGTGCCGCCGAGCGCGCCCGTATGCGACTCCTGTTTGACCTGGACGAGCCCCTGGAGGCGTGATGGAAGCACTTCAACTGATCGGCGGTGAATGGGTGGCGGGGCTTTATCCCTTCGCCGTGACCGACAAGTACAGCGGCGAGACCGTTGCCGAGCCGGCGGCGGCCGACGAGGCTCAGACGGCTGCCGCGGTGGCCGTCGCCAAGGCGACCTTCGAGGCGGCGGCCATTCCCTGCCACCAACGCTATCGGATCCTCATGACAGCCGCAGAGGTCTTGGAAGGCCGCCGCGCCGAGGTCGTCGACCTCATGGTGGCGGAGAGCGGCTTTTGCCTGGCCGACTGCAGTAACGACTTCGACCGCTGCATACAGACCCTGCAGACTTCCGCCGAAGAGGCCAAGCGGCTGACCGGCGAAATGGTTCCCATGGAGGGCGCCCCCGGGCATGACGGCGAGCTGGCCTTCACGCTCAGGGTGCCGCTTGGCGTGGTCGCGGCCATTACGCCCTTCAACTCGCCCCTCAACACCGTGGCCCACAAGATCGCGCCGGCGCTCGCCGCCGGCAACAGCGTGGTGCTCAAGCCGGCCAGCACCACGCCGCTCACCGCCTTGCGCCTCTGCGAGGTTCTACAGGAGGCGGGCCTGCCGGCGGGCTGGCTCAATCTGGTCTATGGCGGTGGCGGCGACGTGGGGCGCTGGCTGCTGGCGAACCAGGACGTGCGCTACTTCGCCTTCACCGGCAGCACCGAGGTCGGCCGGGCGATTCAACGGGCCGCGGGCCTGCGCCGCAGCCAGCTCGAGCTCGGCAACATCTCGGCTACCATCGTCTGCGCCGACGCCGACCTCGACCGGGCCGTCGCCAAGTGCGCTGCCATCGCCTTTCGCAAGGCTGGTCAGGTCTGCACCTCCCTGCAGCGCCTCTTCGTCCATAAAGACGTGATCGAGGACCTGGCGGCGAAACTGGTCGCTGCTGCCGAAGCCATGACCGTGGTCGATCCCCGCGACCCCGCGACCGTCGTGGGCCCCATGATCGATGTCCGCGAGGCCGAACGCGCGGAGACCTGGGTGCAAGAAGCGGTGGAAGAGGGCGCGCGGGTGCTGACCGGCGCCCGCCGCGACGGAGCCTTGTTCTGGCCTACGGTGCTGAGCGATGTTACGCCGGAGATGCGGGTCATGGCCGAGGAGATTTTCGCGCCGGTGGTCTCGTTGGTGCCCTTCACCGACGTGGAGGCCGCCATCGATGCGGTGAACGCCACGCCCTACGGCCTCGCCGCCGGCATCTTCACCCGCGACATCGACACGGCCCTCATGGCGGCGCGCCGGGTCGAGGTCGGGGCCTTCAACATCAACCAGGCGTCCAGCAACCGGGCCGACCTCATGCCCTACGGCGGCTGCAAAGACTCGGGTTATGGGCGCGAGGGCCCGCGCTTCGCGATCCGGGACATGACCGAAGAGCGCCTGGTCACCATCACACCGTCGCGCTGAGGTCGATCCCGTGCCGCCCGTCCCCGACAACCAGGCAGAGGCGATAGCCGCGACGGACTCCGGAGTGGCGCAGTTCCCCAACCTCTTCTCGCCGCTGGCCGTCGGGCCGCTCACCCTCAAGAATCGTATCTTCGTCACCGGCCACATGACCATGATGGTGACGGGCGGCGTGCCGAGCGAGGCCCAGGCCGCCTACTACGCGGCGCGGGCCAGGGGCGGGGTCGCCATGATCGTGACCGAGGCGGCGGCGGTGCACGAGACGGGCCTGCGCGGCGGCAAGGTCATTTCGGCGATCGACGACGCCTGCATTCCCGGTTACGCCCGCATCGTCGAGGCTTGCGCGGACTACGGCTGCCCGGTCTTGGGCCAGCTCTTTCACCCGGGCCGCGAAATGACCACGGCGCCCGACGGTAGTTTGCTCGCGGCCTACGCGCCCTCGGCGGTGCGCAGCGACCGCTTCCACGTGGTACCGCGCGCCCTGCCGCGGGCGCTGATCCGGGAAATCGTGGCCGGCTACAGCGATGCGGCGAGGCGCCTGCAGCGGGCGGGCCTGGCGGGCGCGGAGATCGTCGCCAACATGGGCTATCTGCCGTCCCAGTTCCTTAATTCCCGGACCAACCGGCGCGATGACGACTACGGCGGCAGCTTCGAGAACCGCCTCCGGTTCCTGCGGGAGGTGATCGCCGACATCCGCGACAAGTGTGGCGGTGGCGCCGTGCTCGGCCTGCGCATCTCCCTCGACGAGGCGTCCCACGACGGCATGAGGGAAGAGGAGGTGGGCGAGATCTGCTGCGCCCTCGATAGCGACGGCACGCTCGACTATTTCAACCTGATCGGCGGCTCGTCGTCCGATGCGGCGGGCTCGCTCCACATCGCGCCGCCCATGTCGGTGGCCAACGCCTACCTGGCCCCCGCGGCCGGGCGCCTCAAGGCACGGCTGCGGGCTCCGGTGTTCCTGGCCGGGCGCATCAACCAGCCCCAAGAAGCGGAGCGGGTCCTGGAGCAGGGCCAGGCCGACCTGTGCGGCATGACCCGCGCCACCATCTGCGATCCCGAGATTGCCAACAAGGCACGGGCCGGATGGCTCGACGACATCCGCGCCTGCATCGGCTGCAACCAGGCCTGCATCGGCCACGAACAGCGTGGCTACCCCATCTCCTGCATCCAGTATCCGGAAAGCGGCCGCGAGCTCATCTATGGATCTCTGCCGAAGGCCGAGGCGCCCCGGCGCGTCCTGGTGGCGGGCGGCGGGCCCGCCGGCCTGAAGGCGGCCGCCGTTGCGTCGGCCCGCGGCCACGATGTGACGCTCTACGAGGCCGGGGCCCGGCTTGGCGGCCAGGTCTTGCTGGCCCAGGAGCTGCCCGGGCGCGCCGAGTTCGGCGGGCTCGCCGCCAACCTGGCGCGGGAGGTCGAAACGGCCGGCGTCCGCGTGGTGCTGAACGCCACCGTGGACCGGGACCTGATCGCGTCCGAGAAACCCGACGCCGTGGTCCTGGCGACCGGTGCCCGGCCCTACCGGCCCGCCATCGAAGGGGCCGAGGCAGCCCATGTGGTCGAGGCCTGGGATGTGCTCAAGGGCGAGGCCAATGTGGGGTCTTCCGTTGTGGTGGCGGACTGGCGGGCCGATTGGGTCGGCCTCGGCGTAGCCGAGAAGCTGGCGCGCGACGGCTGTCGGGTGCGGCTCTGCGTCAACGCCGCAGTGCCGGGCGAGAGCCTGCAGCAATACGTGCGCGATCACTGGGCGGGTGTGCTTCATGGCCTTGGCGTGGAGGTCATTCCCTACGCCCGCCTCTTCGGCGCCGACGAGGACAGCGTCTTCTTCGTCCACGGCGCTAGCGGCGCGCCACTGGTCGTAGAGGATGTGGACACGCTCGTTTTGGCTCAAGGTGCCGCGCCAGCGACAGAGTTGGAAACCGAGCTCGCGGACTACGACGGCGAAGTCCATGTCATCGGCGATTGCAAGGCCCCGCGCACCGCCGAGGAGGCGGTGCTCGAAGGCCTCAAGGCCGCGGCCGAAGTCTAGGGATCAGGTGATGGGGAAGGACGCCATGGCCGAAACTACGGCCGCTTCGGG
>CALJXB010000146.1 GCA_937974415.1 uncultured Kiloniellales bacterium | reverse complement strand
ATCCGTGTCCGGGCCCACCAGCCGCTCGCCCCAGCCGCCCGACTGTTTCACCAGCTGGCGCACCGGCAGGGCGTCGAAGAACTCGTTGGCGATCAGCAGCACAGGCAGATCGGGCACGCCGGCCAGGCTTTCGTGCCAACTTGGCTTGACGTCGGCCAGGGTTTCCTCCTGCCTGGCCCTAAGGGACGGGCTCACCTCCACCAGGTGGACCCGCAGGACATCGGCGAAGGCCGGCACCTGGCGCGCGGCGCGCAAGGCATCGGCCATGAGGGTGCCGCGGCCGGGCCCCAGCTCCACCAGGGCGACGGGGGCGGGCGCGCCCAGCCTCGCCCAAGTCTCGGCGCACCACAGGCCGATCAGTTCGCCGAACATCTGGCTGACCTCCGGCGCGGTGATGAAGTCGCCGGCAGCTCCCAAGGGGTCGCGGCCCATGTAATAGCCGTGCTCGGGATCGGTCAGTGCCGCGGCCATGTAGTCGGCGATGCCGATTGGGCCCTGCTCGGTAATCCTTTGGGCGAGCTTCAGGGCGAGGGGCGACGGGTCATCGGCGCTCACGGCTCGGCCCGCTTGGCGCGGAAGCCCCAGGCGATCAGGGTCGCGCCGGCGATCACCAGGGGCAGCGACAGGACTTGGCCCATGGTGGTGAAGCCCAGGAGGACGCCCAGATGGGCGTCCGGCTCGCGGAAGAACTCGACGATGATGCGCGCCACCCCGTAGCCGGCGAGAAAGGCGCCGCCGATCGCCCCGGGCCGCTCCAGCCAGCCGCGCCGGACCAGGAAGTAGAGCAGCAGAAAGAGGACGATCCCCTCCAGAAACGCCTCATAGAGCTGGCTCGGGTGGCGCGGCACCTGTTCCGGGTCGAAGGGGAAGACCATGGCCCAGGAGACCTCGGCGGCCCGCCCGTAAAGCTCGCCGTTGACGAAGTTGGCCAGGCGGCCGAGGAACAGGCCGATGGGCACGGCGCAGACCACCAGGTCGCCCAAGGACAGCCAGGAGACCCCGCGCTTCCAGGCAAACAGGATGATCGCCAGGATGACCCCGGCGGCGCCACCGTGGAACGACATGCCGCCCTGCCAGAGCACGAAGATCTCGAGGGGGTTCGCCAGGAAGTAGGCCGGCTTGTAGAACAGCACGTAGCCGAGCCGTCCGCCGAACACCACGCCCAGGGTGGCCCACAGGAGAAAGTCGTCGAAGGCCGCTGGCTCGATCGCGCGGGGCGGCCTGGCGGCAAGGCGCCGGCAGTAGCGCCAGCCGGCGACCAGGCCGACGATGTAGGCCAGAGAATACCAGCGAATCGCCACCGGCCCGAGCGCCACTGCGATCGGGTCGATGTCCGGGAAGGGGAGTACCAGAAGCATGAGCGTTCCTGCGAAGCGATTCTGGCCCCTTATAGGGGCGGCGCGCCTCGGCGGGCAAGGCGGGGTTGTCCGACTCCGCCGCTTTGGGCGATCACGAATTGGGGTGCGTTGCGGCCCGGCGTGCTATAGACAGTCCCGCGCAATCGAGGCTGGGAGGCCCGCCATGCAGACACAGAACAAGCTCCTCGACGATCTGGCGCGGGTCGCCAGCGGTGCCATCGGCGTGGCCGCCGGCATGCGAGAGGAAGTGGAGGCGCGTCTGCGCGACCAGTTCGAGCGGGTTCTCGCGCGCATGGACTTGGTGAGCCGCGAGGAGTTCGAGGCGGTCAAGGCCATGGCGGTCAAGGCCCGCGAGGAGCAAGAGGTCCTGAGCGAACGGCTTGCGGCCCTAGAGCCGATCCTGGAGTCGGCCCCCGGAGCAGCACCAAAAACCGCGCCGAAGACGGCCGCCAAGGCGAAGAAGCCTGCCGCCAAGGCGAGGCGCAAGCCTGCGGCCGGCACCGCCTAGAACCGAGCTTCCGCGGCGGCGGGCGCCAACTATCCACAGTAAAGGGGCGCCCAGCGGGGCGCCGCCACTTGCATGGGCGCCGCGATTTTGGCACGCTAGATATTGTAGTGCACGCCTGTGCGCTCTCCTATATATCGGGATTTGGGGCGGCCCAGGGCTAGGCCCAGCTCCCGCGTTCAGGAAGGGGTGCAGACCATGGAATGGCTGCAAGAAGACCGCGGGGCGTCGCGCAATCCCATCGATCTCTTGGAGGAACTGGTCCGCGCCAACGACTGGACCTTCGAGCGCCCGACCGAGACCGAGTTGATGGTCGAGGTCGAGGGCCGCTGGTGCGGCTATTACCTGCTGTTCATCTGGCGGACCGACATCGGGGCGGTGAGTTTTTCCTGCCATTTCGACCAGAAGGTTCCGGTCCACAGCTGGCCGGAGATCTATCAGCTCATCGGCCGCGTCAACGAGGCTCTGTGGCTCGGCCATTTCGACCTCACCTCCGACGAGGGCCTGGTGATCTACCGCCATACGGTGCTGCTCCGGGGCCTGCGCGGCGCCAGCGTGGAGCAGCTGGAGGACCTGGTTGACGCGGCGGTGGGCGAGTGCGAGCGCTTCTACCCGGCTCTGCAGATGGTGGTCTGGGGCGGCCGCTCGGTGGACGAGGCCCTGAGCGCAGCCCTCATGGAAACCGTCGGCGAGGCGTGAGCGAGATGAGACTCGGCGGCCACCTTCTGTTGGTCGGCTGCGGCAAGATGGGTGGCGCCCTCCTCAACGGGTGGTTCGAGGAGGGCCTCTCGGCGGGCGAAATATTCGTCGTCGAGCCCTTCGCCGAGACGCGGGAGGCCCTGGCTGCCAAGGGCGTCACTTGCGTGAGCCATCTGGATGAGCTGGACGCCGCGCTGTCGCCGGCGGTTGTGGTGCTCGCTGTCAAGCCACAGCACATGCCCGACGCCGTGCCGTTCTACCGGCGTTTGGCGCGGCCCGGCACGGTGTTTCTTTCGATCGCGGCCGGCACCACCATCGGGTTCTTCGAAGGCCAGCTGGGCCAAGAGGCGGCGATCGTCCGCTCCATGCCCAACACGCCCGCCGCCATCGGCCGTGGCATCAGCGTGCTCTGCGCCAACGGGCGGGTGAGCGCGGACCAGCGCGAGACCTGTGAGTTCTTGATGCGCGCGGTTGGCGAGGTGGCTTGGGTCGAGGAGGAGGCCCTGCTGGACCCGGTAACGGCGGTCTCGGGCAGCGGCCCGGCCTACGTCTTCCTGCTGGTCGAGACGCTGGCCCAGGCGGGCGTCGAGGCCGGCCTGCCCGAGGACCTCGCCATGCGGCTCGCCCGCGCGACGGTCTCCGGCGCCGGCGAATTGGTCCGCCGCTCCGAGGAGGCGCCTGCGACCCTGCGCCGGCATGTGACCAGCCCCGGCGGGACGACTCAGGCGGCCCTCGAAGTGCTGACGGCCGACGACGGCCTGCAGCCGCTCATGACCCGGGCGGTGGCGGCGGCCAAGCGGCGCAGCGAGGAGCTCGACGCGTGAGCTCGTCTCTCAAGGCTAGCGCCGGCCGGGTCCAGGAAGCCTTGGCGGCCCAGGGCTTCGCATTTGTGGTGCGTGAGTTTCCGGAAAGCACCCGGACCTCCGCCGAGGCCGCCGCGGCGATCGGCTGCGCGGTTGGCGAGATCGCCAAGTCCCTGGTCTTTCGCGGCGCCGAGAGCGGCGAGCCGGTGTTGATCATCGCCAGCGGGTCCAACCGGGTCGACCCGGCCAAGGCCGCAGGCCTGCTGGGCGAGGCGATCAAGCGCGCCGACGCGGATTTCGTTCGTGCGGCGACGGGCTTTGCCATCGGCGGCGTGCCGCCGGTCGGCCACGACCGGCCGCTTGCGACCCTGATCGATGAGGATTTGATGGCCTTCGCGGCCATCTGGGCTGCGGCTGGCACGCCCAACGCGGTCTTCCGCCTGTCGCCCCGGGACCTGGTTGACGTGACCGGCGGCAAGATCGGCGACCTGAAGCAGGACGCCTGAAGCAAGGGCTAGGGAATCCGACACCCCTTGGCTACGGGTCCCTCCGCGCCCAAATAACAAGGGTAGGGCGTTGAGGAAACGGAGATGGTCAAGCAGGCGGACATTCCGGATCATGTGATCGACACGGCGATGAGGCTCGCGGCCGAGGGCCGCTGGCGCGACTTGTCCCTGGCCGAGATCGCCGAGTCGGCCAAGGTGCCGCTCGCCAAGGTCTATCGCGTTTATCCCTCGCGTCAGGCCATTCTCGACGCCTTCGTCCGGCGCATCGACGCCGCGGTGCTGGCCGAGAGCGACGCGGACGACCTGGAAGGCAGCGCCCGGGATCGCCTGTTCGACGTTCTGATGCGCCGCTTCGACGCCCTCGACCCCTATAAGGACGCAGTGGCGACCGTGGCCTTCGACCAGGCCCGCGATCCCCTGGCGGCGCTGGCGAGCGCCTGCCAGCTGCGCCGCTCCCTGGCGCTCATGCTGGAGGCGGCGGGGCTCTCGGCGGGCGGCGCGCGCGGGGTGCTGCGGATCAAGGGCCTGGCGCTGGTCTACCTCTCGGCGCTCCGGGTCTGGCTCAGGGACGAGAGCGCGGACAAGGCCCGCACCATGGCCGCCCTCGACAGGCAGCTGCGCCGGGCCGAGTCGCTGGTGCTGCGCCTTTCGGGCCGACGGCGGCCGGGCCAGGCCGAAGCACAGGCAGAGGCCGAAGAGGCCTGAGTCCGGAGCGCGGCCGGGCGCGCCCTCAGCCCGGCAAAGCGCTTGAAATTCTTGGGCCTTTCGACTTTGCGTGCCGCACTGCAAAATCGTTGCGTAAAAATTTGCTGCAGTGCAAAAAATCTCTTGAAACTCTGCTAGATCCTTGTATATATCTTGTTTGTGCAGTGCAACATCGGCTGCTAACGAACGCAACGCCAAGGTGCTAATCACCGTCGTCTAACCGTCTAACCCCTGTTGGAGCCCGAAAGTCATGGCCAAGCAAGCCCGTAACCCCTTCCTAGATTGGGATGTGTCCAAATTCGCCGACATGCAGAAGCTCACCGAGCAGTTCGCTGTCCCCGGTGTCCCGGGTGTCGATACCACGGTCCTCGTTGAGGCCCAGCGCAAGAACATGGAGACCCTGACCGCCGCCAACCGCGCCGCCTACGAGGGCGCCCAGGCGATCGCTCAGCGCCAGTCCGAAATCCTGCGCGAGGCCGCTTCCGAGGCGGTCAAGGCGACCCGCGAACTGTCCACCGCGAGCACGCCCCAGGACCACTTCGCCAAGCAGGCCCAGCTGATGAAGCAGGGCTACGAGGCCGCCATCGCCAACTGGCGCGAGCTGGCCGAGATGAATGCCAAGTCCGGCGCCACCGTCGCCGACCTCTTCAGCAAGCGTGTCAGCGAAGGCTTGGACGAGGTTCAGAAGGCCGTTCACGTCAAATCGTAACGACCGCTCTGTCACCTGCCGAGGAAACGGGCCGCCTTTTGGGGCGGCCCGTTTCGTTTTTTGCCCTGGCGCCGGCGCCCTCCCGCGTTGGACCCTACGGAGCGACGGTGTTAGCGTCCGCTTGTTTGTGTCCTCGCGGTTCCGCGACATAAATCAGCGGAGAGCCCAAACCATGGCCGCTGACCAGGCGACGATCAGCTTCACGGATTTCCTCAAGGTAGACATCCGGGTCGGCACAGTGGTGCGCGCCGAGCCCTATCCCGAGGCGCGGGTGCCGGCGGCCAAGCTGTGGGTCGACTTCGGCCCCGAGATCGGCACCAAGAAGACCTCGGCCCAGGTGGTCGGGCGCTACGGCCTCGACGACCTGCCGGGCCGCCAGGTCGCCGCGGTCGTCAACTTCCCGCCAAAGCAGATCGGCAAGTTCATGTCCGAGGTTTTGGTGCTGGGCTTCCCCGGCGAAGACGGCGAGGTGGTCCTCATCGGCCCCGACCGGAAGGTTCCTGACGGCGGGCGGCTTTATTGAGGGGCCGCGGTCGCCAAGCGGCGAACTTTGACCCAACTCGGTCATTGGACCGGTGCTTGTCTTTGGCGAAATTCCCCACTCAGTGCCGACCTAGGCGGGAGGCTGGGCGCAAGTCGTGGTCCTCCCTGCAGCCATGGTGGCCCGACCTCACCTGTTGGTTCGACGCCTGGGAGTGGCTCCGGCGCTGGTTCAGGTTCCGCCGGGCCGGGCGGAACACGCGCCTCGCCTACGGCAGGCAGCGTGAGGGGCGCCCGTTGTTCTTGGCCACGTGCGCGCCCCAGGTCAGCAGGGTCTTGCTGCAATCGTCGCGGTCGATGACCACTTCGATGAGGGCGGGCCCATCGTGGTCTTGGGCCTCCGTAATGGCCTGATCGAGCTCGCCGTTGGTGCCGGCCTGCCAGCCGCGGCCTTTGCCGTCGCCAGCGTTGAAGACCTCCATCAGACCAGCATAGTTCCAGTTCTTGATCTTGTTGTATGGCCCGTCGTGGATCTCGACTTCGATGGTGTAGCCACCGTTGTTGATCAGGAAGATGATCGGCTTCACGCCGTAACGGATCATGGTCGACATCTCCTGGGCGGTCAGCTGAAAGGAGCCGTCGCCGATCATGGCCAGGACCTTGCGGTCCCTGCTGCCGAGGCAGTAGCCCAAGGTTGCGCCGACCGACCAGCCGATCGAGCCGTACTGCATTTGGATCTCGAAGCGCGCGCCGCTGGGCAGATCGAGCCGCATGCCGTTGAACCAGGAGTCGCCGGTCTCCGCGACGACCGTGCTGTCGCCGGTCAACATGGCCTGAATGCGGGAGAACAGGCTTCGCGTGGTGAGCGGATCATCGGGCGCCCCACGCTCGGTGGACAGTGTGTCCTCACGGATGCGCTTGAAAGCGCTCAAGGAGGTCTCGTTGGCCTTGATCGTCCGGCTCAAGGCGGAAAGGAAGTCGGCGATGTTCACTTGGTTGTAGGTCTGGCTTTTCAGGACGACCGAGTCAGGCTGAACTACGATGGATCGTGCCGGGTCCACAAGCGCGGCCCGACCGGTCGTGGTGTAGTCGGTGAAGGTCGGGCCGGCGAATATGGCGAGGTCGGCCGATTCGACGATCTCGCTGCAGCCGGGCGAGCTCACCGGCCCCCAATAGATGCCCATGTATCCGGCGTGCTGCTCGTCGAAGAAGCTCTTGGCATTGGGCATGCTTGCCACGCCGCAGCCCAGGGCGTCGGCCAAGTCCATGAACGCCGATTCGGCGCCGCTCGAGCGCAGCTTGACGCCGGCGACCAGAACCGGCTTGTCCGCGCCGTCGACCAGCTCGGTGGCATGCGCCACGGCCGCGTCCAAGGCCTTGGGGTCGCTCGGCAAGACGCTGCGCAAAGAGCTGGGGTGGGGCTGAGACACCGGCGCGTTGGCGATGTTGCAGGCGATCTCGAGATAGACCGGCTTGCGATGCCTGAGGGCGGCACTGATGGTCTGGTCGATCTGGTATGGCGCCTCCTTGGGGTGTTGGATGACCACGGCCTCGGCGGTCACCCGCCCGAAGATCTCGCGCTGGTACTCGTAGTCGACCTTGCCGAGGGTGTGGTGCAGGAGCTCGTACTCGCTGGTGGAGTTGGTGTTGGGGCCGCCGGAGACCGCGATCAGGGG
The DNA here is from genome assembly GCA_937974415.1 of uncultured Kiloniellales bacterium. Classification (GTDB taxonomy): domain Bacteria; phylum Pseudomonadota; class Alphaproteobacteria; order Kiloniellales; family JAKSDN01; genus CALJXB01. The sequence goes on along the minus strand of CALJXB010000146.1, from coordinate 5,951 downwards.
CAGGTCTTCGGCATAGGCGCCGGCGACCGCGTTCAGCAGGCTGAGCCCGCCGACGCTATAAGTGACGAAGACCGCCGCCGCACCGCCCGTGGCCCGGGCATAGCCGTCGGCCGCGTAGCCCGCGTTAAGCTCGTTGCAGCAGGATATCATCTGCAGATCCGGATTCTTGAGAACCTCGTCGAGCAAAACCAAGTTGTAGTCGCCAGGTACGGCAAAGTAGTGGGCGACGCCAATCTCGGTCAGCCGGGCCGCCAGATACTGACCTATCGTCGAGGACGCGTTGCCGGTCATATCCATGTCTCCTTTAGGTCGCCGTGAGGTCAGGTCGTTCGGTTTTCACCTTGCCTCGACCCGCCAAAGGACGAGGTCCAAGTCCTCCCAGAAGGACTCCCCGGTCCTCGCACACTTTCTCAGCACCCACCCGCCAGCAAGTCATGATAGACATGCGATGTGGTCGACCTCAACCTGGCCAACGTCATCACCAGCGGACAGTGTCGCAAAACGACAATCGCGACTCTTGCACCGGCGGCATCGGACAGGACGGCAGCAGTCCCGGCCAACCGAACGGCATTGGGAGTGTGGTTGTCCGAGGTTGGCTACGCCTCGCCATTCTAGCGATGTCGGTAGCATGTCCGATTGCTTTCCCTGAAGGGACACTCCGGTCGCGGGGTCGGACCGCGCTCGCTCCCCATCGGTCGTGACAAGCTAGGAGAGCGACGACGGCTTTCGTGGTATAATCGTAGCGCCGCGCTGCTGGTAACGGGAGTGACTTTTATGGGCGTGGCTTCTATGCCCATGTACGATTTGCCCGAGGTTCGCCGGGCCCTCGACGGCCTATGGGAGGGCCTTGCGCGCCACATGCGCCGCGAGGGACTGGGGAACATCCCCCGCCGGCTGGTGCACGGCCGGCCGCTTAGGCGGTTGTGGAACGATCCTGAGCTCTGGTTCAGCCAGTGCTGCGGCTACGATTTGGTCAGGGGCTATGCCGGGACGCTGATCCCGATCGCGACGCCCCAGTTCGGCGTGCCCGAGTGTCGGGGCGGCGACTATGCCAGCGTGGTCGTCGTCCGCGAAGAAAGCGAAGCCGACGATGTCCTGGAGATGCGCGGCGCCGTCTGTGTCATCAACGGCCCGGAATCCCACTCCGGCATGAACGCGCTGAGGACACTCATCGCGCCCAAGACCGGCGGCCGGCGCTTCTTCTCCCTGGTCAAGGTGAGCGGCACTCATGCCGACAGCTTGGCAACGATCCAGCGCGGCGCAGCCGACGTGGCGGCCATCGATTGCGTCACGTTTGCCCTGCTTGCACGCCACCGGCCGGCGGCCCTGGCGGGCCTGCGCAAGCTTGGGCGGACCTACCGGGCACCGGGTATTCCCTATGTGACCCGCGCCACCGTCCCGGAGGAGACTGTGGCGCGCATGCGTGCGGCCTTGTTTCTCGCCTTCGACGACCCCCGGCTCGCCGGGGTCCGGCAGGCCCGGTTGCTCGACGGCTTGGAGGTGCTGGCCGTGTCGCGCTACCGCCGCATCGCCAAGGCAGAGCGGATCGCGGACCGTCACGGTTGTCCCCAGTTCGCGTGATCCCGCCGAAGGGGCGCGACCCATGCAAGCATTGGCGCGGACGTTCCGCTGATCTACGATCCTTAGACTCGGCCGCTTGCGTTGCGTTCCGGTCGCAGCCCCTCGCGTGTGCCGCCCGATATCGATCGAATCGATCTCCAGGAGAGCCCTTCATGAGCTTCGAGAACATTCGCGTCGAGCGCCGCGACAACGTCGGGATCGTCACCTTGGACCGCCCGGAGGTGCTGAACGCCTTGTCGGAAGACTTGATGGGCGAACTTTCCAAGGCGGTCGACGCGCTGGACGCCGACCCGGAAATCCGCTGCCTTGTCCTGACCGGATCGGACAAGGCCTTTGCCGCCGGTGCCAACATCAAGGAGATGCAGGACAAGACCTACACCGAAGTCCTCGAGGACAACTTCATCTCGGGCTCATGGACGCGTTTGGCGCGTTGCCGGACGCCGGTCGTCGCCGCGGTCGCCGGCTACGCCATCGGCGGCGGCTGCGAGCTAGTCATGATGTGCGACATCGTCATCGCTGCCGACACCGCCAAGTTCGGCCAGCCGGAGATCACAATCGGCACAATTCCGGCCGCCGGCGGCACCCAGCGCCTGCCGCGGCTGATCGGCAAGGCGAAGGCCATGGAGCTATGCCTGACCGGCCGCATGATGGACGCGGGCGAGGCCGAAAGGGCCGGGTTGGTGAGCCGGGTCGTGCCGGAGGAGGCGCTTATCGACGAGGCCCTCAAGACCGCCGAGACCGTGGCGTCCATGCCGGCACAGGCGGCCATGATGGTGAAGGAAGCCGTCAACGCCGCCTTCGAGATGCCCTTGTCCCAGGGCCTGCGCTTCGAGGGCCGCCTGTTTCATTCCACCTTCGCCACGGAGGACCGGCGCGAGGGCATGCAGGCCTTCGTCGAAAAGCGCCCGCCGGTCTGGCGTCACCGCTGAGGGCCGCGGCGAGACCCCCTAGGCCCGCCGGGCAGCGTCGTCTGGACCGCCGCAAGGCTCCATTGCTAAGGTGACGAAAGCGAGGCTTGCCATGGGGCGGTACTGCCGCCGGTCCTGCCGGGCAGAGACATTCGGGCGATGAACTTCGACTTGACCGAGGAACAGCGTGCCATCCGGAACCTGGCACGCGACTTCGCGGCCCAGGTCATGGCGCCCCACGCGGCCAAATGGGACGAGGACTGCACCTTCCCGCTGGAGACCCTGCGCCAGGCGGCGGCCCTCGGTTTTGCCGGCATCACCGTGCGCGAGGACGTGGGCGGCTCTGGGCTCACGCGGCTCGACGGGGCCCTCGTGTTCGAAGAGCTGGCCGGGGCCTGCGCCTCCACCGCGGCCTTCCTCTCCATCGAGAACATGTGCGCCTGGATGATCGACCGCTTCGGCAGCGAGGCCCAGCGGCGCGCCTACCTGCCGGGCCTGGTCACCTTGGAACGCACGGCGAGCTATTGCCTGACCGAGCCGGGGGCCGGCTCCGACGCCGCGTCGCTCCAGACCCAGGCCCGCAGAGACGGCGACACCTACCGGCTCACCGGCACCAAGGCTTTCATTTCCGGCGCCGGGACCAGCGACCTCTACCTGGTCCTGTGCCGCACCGGCGGGCACGGCCCGGACGGCATCTCGGCCCTGGTGGTCCCCAAGGACACGCATGGCCTCAGCTTCGGCAAGCAGGAGAGGAAACTGGGCTGGCACAGTCAGCCGACGGCCATGGTGATCTTGGAGGACGCAACCGTGCCGGTCGCCAACCGCCTGGGCGAAGAGGGCGAGGGCTTCAAGATCGCCATGATGGGCCTCGACGGCGGCCGGGTGAACATCGGCGCCTGTTCCCTGGGCGCGGCCCGGGCTTCCATGGCGGTGGCGCGGGACAACCTGCTGACCCGCCGGCAGTTCGGCCAGCAGCTGAAGGAGTTTCAGGCCCTGCAGTTCCGCTTCGCGGACATGGCGAGCGAGCTGGAAGCGGCCCGGCTGCTGCTCCACCGGGCGGCCTGGAAGCTGGACCAAGGGGCGAGCGACGCCACGCTCCACTGCGCCATGGCCAAGCGCCTGGCGACCGACGCCGGATTCTCGGTGTGCAACGAGGCCCTTCAGATGCTGGGCGGCTACGGCTATCTGCGCGACCATCCGGTGGAGCGCCACCTGCGCGACCTGCGCGTCCATCAGATCCTCGAAGGGACAAACGAGATTATGCGTCTGGTGATCGCCCGCCGGCTTCTGGCCGAGTGACTGCCGGCCGCCAGGCATAGATCAACCGAGCCATGACGGGAGCACAGGAGATCTTGTTCGAACGGCGCGGCGCGCTCGCCGTAGCCACCCTGAACCGGCCGGGCGCCCTCAACGCCCTTACGCTCGGAATGATCCGTGAATTCGGTCCGCGCCTGCGGGACTGGGCCGAGGATCCCTCGGTAGCCGCGGTAGTGGTCAAGGGGGCCGGCGAGCGCGCCTTCTGCGCCGGCGGCGACCTGCGGGCATTCTGGGACTCGCGCCAAGGCGACCGACTGCAGGCCGGCGCGTTCTTTCGCGAGGAGTATCGGCTCGATCGGCAGGTCTTCAGATTCCCCAAGCCCTACATCGCCGTCATCGACGGCATCGCGATGGGCGGCGGCGTCGGGGTCTCGGTGCACGGCCGCCATCGGGTGGCCACCGAGCGGACGCGCTTCGCCATGCCGGAGACCGGCATCGGCTTGTTTCCGGACGTGGGCGGCAGCTATTTCCTGCCGCGCCTGCCGGGCGAGCTGGGCCTCTACCTCGGTCTCGCCGGCCGGCGGCTGGAGGCCGCCGACTGCCTCTATTGCGGCATCGCGACACATTATGTGGAGAGCGCTGCCCTGGCGGCGCTGGAAAGCGCCCTTGCGGAGATCAGCCCGACGGAGACCGCCGACGCGGCGGTGTCGGAGATCCTCGATCGCGCGTCCTGCGACCCGGGCCCGTCCGACTTGGCGGCGGACCGGGAGGCCATCGACCGCTGTTTTGCGCGGGACTCGGTCGAAGATATCGTCGCGGCCCTAGAGGCCGAGGGCACGGACTGGTCCCGGCGCACCCTCGAAAGGCTCCAGGCCTGTTCGCCGACCAGCCTCAAGCTGGCCTTCCGGCAGATCCGCCTGGGGGCCGGGATGGACTTCGAGGCCGCCATGGCCATGGAGTTTCGCTTGAGCCAAGCCTGTCTGGCGGGCCACGATTTCCTCGAAGGCATCCGCGCCGTCGTCATCGACAAGGACATGGCGCCGGTGTGGGACCCGGCCTCTTTGGCCGAGGTGGACGAGGCCGTGGTGGCGGCGTCGTTCGAGGCGCAGCCGCTGCCGGATTTGACCTTCGATTAGCGCGACGACTGGGAGGCATCCATGAGCACCATCGGATTCATCGGACTCGGCAACATGGGCCTGCCCATGGCGCGAAACCTGCTGGCGACCGGCCATGGCGTGAGGGGGTTCGACGTGGTTCCCGAGGCTCTCGAGGCCGCGCGAGCGAACGGCGTCGAGATCGCGGCGAGCGCCGCCGCGGCGGCCCGGGGCGCCGAGGTCGCGATCACCATGTTGCCGGCCGGCGAGCATGTGCGCGACGTCTATCTGGGGGCCGGGAAGCTGCTCGCCGCCGCCGATCCGGGGACCCTCTTGATCGATAGCTCGACGATCGACGTGGCGACCGCCCGGGAGGTGCATGGGGCCGCAGGCGAGGCGGGGCTCACCATGATCGACGCGCCCGTCTCCGGCGGCGTGAGCGGCGCCGAGGCGGCGACGCTGACCTTCATGGTGGGCGGCTCGGAGGAGGCCTTCGCGCGCGCCCGGCCGCTGTTGAGCCTCATGGGGCGCAACATCCTGCACGCCGGCGGCCCCGGCACCGGCCAGGCGGCCAAGACCTGCAACAACATGATCCTCGGCATCTCCATGATCGCCGTGGCCGAGGCCTTCAATTTGGGCCAAGCGCTCGGCCTGGAAGCGGAGCGCCTCTACGAAATCAGCTCCAAGGCGTCCGGGTCCTGCTGGGCCATGTTGAACCACCATCCGCTGCCGAACATCGTCGAGACCTCGGCCGCCAATCGGGATTACGAACCGGGCTTCGCCGCGGCCATGATGCATAAGGACCTCAAGCTGTCCCAGGCCGCCGCCGCCCAGGCCGGCGTGGCCACGCCCCTCGGGGCGGAAGCGACAGCGCTCTACACGATCTTCGTCAACGCCGGCAACGGCGGCCTCGACTATTCGGGGATCGTCAAGCTGATCCGCGGCGACTAGGTTTCGAGCGAAAGGAATGGGGGCGAGTATTCCGGTGCCGTGGATTCGGACGGTTTACGAGTTCGTAACGCGTCCGCTTCGCTCCCCGCGCCAGACGCCAAAGGTTCACTAGCCAGGGTGTTAGGGACCGGTCGAGGGCCGAAGGAAACTCACTCTCAAG
>CALJXB010000145.1 GCA_937974415.1 uncultured Kiloniellales bacterium | reverse complement strand
CTGCCGACGGATCGGGAGGCCGTAGCGGAAGCGCTTGCGAGTCTGAAAGTCTCCAAACTGCTTGGCGGATTCCGGGGGCGGCCGGCGGGCGACACCGAGGCTGCCGTCGCTGCCGTGCTGGCCGTGGCGGCCTTTGCCGAGGCGAACCGTGAGCGCCTGGAGGAGCTGGAAGTCAATCCCTTGCTGGTGCTGCGCGATGGCGTGGTCGCAGTGGACGTAGTGCTGCGCATTCGGAGCGAGGGCTAGCCGGCCACCTGCTTGTAGTAGGTGGCCTTCTTGAGGACCTTGCCGCCGCGAAACTCCCAGAGGTCGCAGCCGAGGCAGTCGAGGCGCCCGCCATCGGGCAGGGTGCCCTGGACCCGCCATTCGGACAAAGCTTTGTCGCCGAAGATCCAGTGCCTGCCGTCGCTACACCGGATGTCAGGAACGGCGGCAAAGCGCTGAGCGAGAGCCTCGCGAATGGCTGCGCGCCCGGTGAAGCGGGCGCCCTAAGCATCGGGGCCGGCGGCCAGCAGAAACTCTCCGTCTTCAGCGAAGGCATCGACGATCGCCTCGAGATCCTTGCGATTGAAGGCATTGACCAGTTCGTTCAACAAATCCAGGGTAACGGGCTGGCCTGGTTCATGTCGTGCCTCTGGGTTCTTGGCAGGCGGCGAAGCGGTCGCGCGCGCCCTCGACGCGAAGACGAGCCCTGACCGGACTTCGCGACGGTTTCGCCGTGTTCACGCCGTCAGTTTGTGGGCAACGCCCCCGCTCTCTCTTCGCAGAGGAGAGACTGCAGCCAAATTACCCTGACTCCAATCCCGAAACCGGTAATGCCTCGGGCGCAGCCACGTGAGAATCTGCGTTCGGCAAGCTCGAGCACCGGGTTGACCGCAAGAAGGCCGACCGCCAGCACGGTGAGAATTTCACGGCCAGCACCATTCATGTGATAGCGCGGGCTTGTTAGACACTGCCGGCGGTTTCTAATAGTGGATGGAATCGATGCTCAAATGCCCGCCTCATGAAGAAGCCATTCAATGAAAAGTCTAGGTCTTGGTCGATCGAATGTTTCCGCAGGATAGGTCAGATAATAGCCGCCGGCTTCTAGGATGGTGCCAAATGGCTGGATTAAACGACCGCTTGCCAACTCATCAGTCAATAGCTCCAGGGATCCAAGATCAATTCCTTGCCCATTTATGGCAGCCTGAACCCGGATGTTCCCGTCGTCGATTGCTACACCCTCGGCGGGTGTGACGCTGGGACAACCTGCGACTTCAAACCATTTTGACCAAGTTGTCCCATCACGCTCAAACAGCACCGTATGGTTCCCAATGTCGGATGGTTTCCGCAATGGGTTGGCCCCCGACAGAAGATCAGGAGAGCAAATCGGTGAAAGCCGTGCCGGCAACAGCAGATGGCTTATACGATCGGGCGGTTCAACCAAATGCCACTCAATTGAAACGTCTGCGTCTGACGTTGAGAAGTCAGTGGTTTTGGTCGACTGGTGGACTTTCAGCTTGATAGAGGAAAACGTGTGCGAAAAATCACTCAAGCGCGGTGCCAGCCATTTGAGTGCGAACCGCGGGGTGACATCGACACGAACGGCGCCGCTTGTACTCAATGCTTCGAGATCGTCGAGCCCTCGCGAAAAATGCCAAAACCCCTTTCGAACTTCCGACAACAGCACGTGACCGGCTTCAGTCAGCGCCAGCTTGCGATTTCTCCTATGGAACAACTGCGTGCCGATATGTTGCTCAAGCTGCTGAATTTGGTGGCTAACGGCTGACTGTGAAACGCCGAGGTCCTCCGCAGCCCGCGTGAAGTTCAGATGGCTTGCGGCAACCGCAAAGGCGCGCAATCCATGCAGGCGTATTCGATGGTCCATCACCCTGAACGACCGCAATCATGAATAAGATTCATGGTTTCATGCATTCTTTATGTTTGTCAATACACTAAGGCAATTCTAGCCTGGTTTTCTTCCTATTCGCCCCGAGCCAGCTATCGACATGAGACGGCGCTAAGGGACCCAACCCAGTGGTCAGGAGCGCACCTCGCGGCGCGCTCGGCGAACGAGGTCACTGAAATGGACCGCTAGTACGTTTGCATCACATGCAAGCCCAAGGAGAGAACGATGCCGAGAGACACAAAGAGGCGAGAGGGTAGGCACACGGACACCGCCAAAGCCCTGGTCACGAAAGCCCAGGTTGCAGACGAAATGAACCCGAGGATCTCGCTGCCCCGCCATTCAAAGTCCGGTGCTCTCAAAGGTCGGATGGATCGACGGACATTTCTCGGTGCGGCTTCGGCGCTTGGCCTGTCCTCGGCCGCTCTGCCCATCGGCGCCACCCGCGCACGCGCCGCCACCCCCGAGAAGGGCGGACGGCTGCGGGTTGGAATCACAGGCGGCAGCACGACCGACACGCTGGACCCGGCAACCTTCGAAGATGCCTTCATGCAACTTGCCGGGCTCGGGTGCTTGCACAACTACCTGACGGAGATCGATGCCCAAGGCAATCTGGTTCCGGAACTTGCCGAAAGTTGGGAGGGTTCCGACGATGCCAGGACCTGGATCTTCACGCTGCGAAAGGACGTGGAGTTCCACAATGGAAAGGCTCTCGACGCAAACGATGTGATCGCGTCCCTTAACCACCATCGAACCGAGGACTCCAAATCGGCTGCCAAACCGCTCGTCGCGCCGATCGAATCGATCAGGGCCGAGGATAAGCGCACGGTCGTCGTCGAACTTTCAAGTGGCAGTGCCGATTTTCCGTATCTGCTTTCCGATTATCACCTCGCAATGTTACCGGCTGACGGTGATCGGCTGGCCCATCCCAAGGACGGTGTTGGGACCGGCGGTTACGTGCTTGCCGACTACGAGCCCGGTGTGAGACTGCTCGCGAAGCGAAATCCAAACTACTGGAAGGCCGGCAGGGCGCACTTCGATGAGGTCGAGGTCGTTGGCATCGGCGATATCAGCGCCCGGACCAACGCGCTTAGGACCGGCGAAGTGGACCTCATGAACCGCTGCGACTTGAAGACGGTTCATCTGCTCGAACGCACGCCCGGGTTCGTGGTCGAGGAAGTCACCGGGACGAAGCACTTCTCCTACCCGATGCTGACGGAGGTCGACCCCTTAACGGACGATAACGTGCGTATGGCGCTCAAGCTGGCGGTGGACCGAGAAGCTCTTCTCAAGTCGGTGTTGCAGGGCCACGGGGCACTCGGCAATGACCATCCGATCGGATCGGCCAATCGTTTCCACGCTGCCGACATCCCACAGCGGGAATACGACCCCGAGAAAGCTCGGTGGCATCTCAAGCAAGCCGGCCAAGAGGGCCTAAAGGTCCAGCTTCATGTCGGAGAGATCTTCGTCGGCGCTGTGGACTCCGCCGTCCTATACCGTGAACACGCCGCCAAGGCCGGGATCGAGCTTGAGGTCGCGCGAGTCCCGACGGACGGCTATTGGTCCAACATTTGGCTCAAAAAACCTTGGTGCGCCGCCTACTGGAGTGGCCGCGCGACCGAGGACTGGATGTTTTCCACCGGCTACGCGGCCGGGGCGCCGTGGAACGACATGCAGTGGAACCACGAGCGGTTCAACATGCTTCTCGCGGAAGCCCGCGTCGAACTCAACGACGAGAGGCGCCGGGAACTCTATGGCGAGATGCAGCTCATTGTCCGCGACGAAGGCGGCGTGGTCATTCCGCTTTTCGCAAACTACGTTTATGCCTCGTCGGACCGCCTGCAGCATGAAAGCTCTCTCGCTTCAAATTGGGACCTGGACGGTTTCAGGGCCCCGGAAAGGTGGTGGTTCGCATGAAATCGCATCAGGGCGATTTCCTTTCTCCTCCCCGATGAGAGTGGCCGAACCCAAGGGCGAGGGGCGGAGCATCCATTGAGGACTTTCCGGCAACGGCGATCAAACGGATCTGGCAAGGACCAACGCCTCGTCTTCTTCGACCTTGGGTTTCCATTTCGTATGGCGGTGCGTCGACACGCTCCGACCCCGGAAGGGCCTATACCGACCTTTGACGCATTGGGAATTGCGAAATGACCACCCGAAGTCCGAATTTCCTCATCATCATGGCCGATTTCATGGGGGCGCTAGCGTTACCGCCATACGGCAATCCCGTCGCGAAGACGCCCAGCATCTCGCGCCTCGCCGAGGAAGGCGTGGTGTTCCAGAACGCTTATTGCAACTTCCCGCTCTGTGCGCCCTCGCGGGCGTCGATGATGTCGGGTCTTCTGCCCTCGGAGATCGGCGTCTACGACAACGGCGCCGAATTCACGGCGAGTATTCCCACGTTTGCACACTATCTCCGGCAATTGGGATATCGCTGCGAGCTCGCGGGAAAAATGCATTTCGTGGGCCCGGACCAACTGCACGGGTTCGATGAGCGGTTGACCTGCGATCTGGTGCCAGCGGACTTCGGCTGGATGCCGCCGTGGCGTGACGGCGATCACCCGGATTGGCCCAGTCTCGACCCCATTCTCGAGGCCGGTGTGGTGTCTCGGACCATGGGTATCGATTTCGACGAAGAGGTGACCCATCGAGCAATCCGGCGACTATACGATTTTGCGCGCGATCCGGGGCAACAGCCGTTCCTGCTCACCGTGTCGTACATTGAGCCGCACGAGCCCTTTAAGACGACTCGAGAGCATTGGGATCTTTACAGCGACGATGAAGTCGGCCTTCCTTCGGTTCCGCTGCTCGATGAGACATGTTGGGACGCTCACAGCAGGCGACTCTACGAGACGATGGGCATCGACCGTCAGCCCCTCACGGAGGAGCAAGTCGTGCGGGCACGCCATGGCTACTACTCCATGCTGAGCTTCGTCGATCACAAGATTGGCGAAGTTCTATCCGCTGTCCGGGAAACGGGGCTTGCCGAGGACACCGTGGTCATCGTCACGGCAGATCACGGCTCTATGCTGGGCGAGCGCGGCTTGTGGGGCATCCTCAATTTCTTCGAGTGGGCGATGCGGGTGCCCTTCATCATCCATGCACCGAGCCGCTTTGCGCCGCGCCGCGTCGAGTCGAACATCTCCCTCCTCGATCTTCTGCCGACGCTGTTGGACCTCGCGACGGATGGACAACCGCCAGTCCTGGCGACCCCGGTTGAAGGTGCGAGCCTGGTCTCGCTTGCCGGCGGCGAGACGGCCGAGCGCAGTAATACGGTCTATGCCGAGCTCTCTGCCGAGGGAAGCACGGCACCCAGCGTCATGGTGAAACGCGGGACTCACAAATTTATTCACTGCGAGACGGACCCGCCACTATTGTTCGATCTGGCCGGCGACCCAACTGAGCAGACCAATCTGGCCGCACGCCCCGAATGGTCTGACTTGATCGCGTCTTTCCAGTCGGAGGTGCGTGATAAGTGGGACCTGAAGCAATGGCAGTGCGAGGTGGAGAAAAGCCGGCAGCGGCGCATCCTAATTTACGAGACCTATGAGAGAAGCAATCCGCCGATCTGGGATTACGCCGTGAACAACGATCCCTGGCGATTCTACCAGCGCAGCTTCCGAGAGCCCTGGCAGGTCACCGAGCAGAAGACAACCCTGAAGTAAGTCGCGTTGCGGACTTGGAGTATTCGGAAGGCGTCCGATGTCGAACAAGAGAGACCCCCGATATGACATCCTTTTCGAGCCGGTAAAGATCGGTCCGGTCACGGCGCCGAACCGATTCTTTCAGGTGCCGCACTGCAATGGCTTAGGCAACTGGGCACCACGTGCAGTGGCCGAAATGCGCGGCGCAAAGGCGGAAGGCGGCTGGGGTGTGGTGTGCACCGAAATCGCCGAAATTCATCACTCGACGGAACTGCACCCTTTCCCGTCGTTGCCGCTGTGGGACGACAGCGATATAGCGCAATTGGCGTTGATGCCCGAAGCGGTTCACGGACACGGCTCACTGGCCGGCATCGAGTTGGGACATTTCGGAATCGCGGCTGGCAATCGATGGGGACGGACACCCGTCTTGGGCCCGTCTACGGTTCCGACTCTCGAATCGGCGGAGCCGTTTCACGCCAAGGCCATGGACAAGACGGATATTAGGGAATTCCGCCGTTGGCACCGGAACGCCGCAGTGCGGGCGAAAAAGGCCGGATTCGACATCATCTATGTCTATTGCTCCCATGCGCTTTCCCTGATCGGGCAGTTTCTCTACACCAGCATCAACAGCCGCACCGATGAGTATGGCGGCAGCCTGGAAAACCGGGCGCGGCTGCTGCGCGAAGTGCTTGAGGATACCAAGGAGGCGGTTGGCGACAGCTGTGCCGTGGCGCTTCGCTTCGCTGTCCACGACATGACCTTCGATGGCGGCCCCCGATTTGACGGCGAAGGGCGTGAAGTCGTCGAGATGCTGTCTGATCTTCCCGACCTGTGGGACGTGAACGTCAGCGATTGGTCCAATGATTCCGCCACGTCGCGGTTCAGCAAGGAAGGCTTTCAGGAGCCCTTTGTATCCTTCGTCAAGCAGATTACCGACAAGCCGGTGGTGACGGTCGGACGGTTCACCTCGCCGGACACAATGGTCAGCCAGATCAAGCGCGGTATTACAGATTTCATCGGCGCGGCACGACCTTCCATCGCCGACCCATGGCTGCCCCGCAAGATCGACGAAGGGCGCGCCGATGACATTCGGGAATGCATCGGTTGTAACGTCTGCGTGTCCGGTGAGTGGTCCTATTCGCCGATGCGCTGCACGCAGAACCCCACAGTTTTGGAGGAATGGCGCCGGGGCTGGCACCCGGAACGGATCGCCGCCAAGAAATCGGACGATCAGCTGCTCATCGTTGGCGGCGGACCGGCGGGTCTGGAATGTGCCCTAGCAGCGGCTCGACGCGGCTACGATGTGACCTTGGCCGAGGCCACGACTGAACTGGGCGGCAGGGTCACGCTGGAAAGCGCCTTGCCGGGCCTGTCGGAATGGGCGCGCGTGCGCGATTACCGCGTGTTCCAGTTGCAGCAGATGCCAAACGTCGAAATCTATCTTGAGAGCGGGCTCAACGCCGAGCAGGTGCGCGAGTTCGGTTTTGATCGCGTGGCCATTGCGACCGGCGCCCATTGGCGGCGCGACGGTGTCGGGCGTCACCACTCGGCGCCCATCGAAGGCAGTGGGCGAGACACTGTTTTCGCTCCTGACGACGTCATGCGTGGCGCAAGGCTAACCGGTCCGGTCTTGGTCTACGATAGCGAAAGCGCCTATCTCGGAAGCCTGATGGTCGAGCGGCTCTGCGAGGAGGGGCATGAGGTCACGCTGGTGTCGCCGACGGCGCAGATTGCGGGTTGGACTCAGCTCACCATGGAGCAGCCGCGAATCACCGCGCGCATGTATGCAATGTGCCACGAAGTCCTGACCGATCATGAGATCGTTTCGCTCGCTCCGGGCGACGTGACGCTTCGACACCTGTGGTCCGGCACTCGCCGGACCATGCCCATCGGCGCCGTGGTCCTGGTGACGTCTCGCTTGCCGAATGACAGTCTCTATCACGACTTGGTGTCGAACTCGGACTCCCTCGCCGATGCCGGCATCAAATCCGTCGATCGAATTGGCGACTGTTTGGCGCCTCATCTCATCGCGGCCGCAGTCTACAGCGGACATCGCTATGCGCAGGAAATGGATGAGGATGTGCCGGAAACGCCGTTTTCCCGCAAGGATACGGTATGGTCCAGTTTTGCGGTTGGCGGCTAATGTCCGGGTCGGATCATGAGGCGCCGAAGTCCGTTCCGACCAACGACATACGCATTGAGATCCCAAAGCGGAAGAAACCATCGGATAGATCATGCTGCACTTCGGCAATTGGCTCGAACGTTTCATTTCTGATCCGGAATGTATGGACCGGCTGCTAATCGCAAGTGAGAAGATGGTGGATCTCAGGATGTCCGTTGTCTAGGCGGCTTCGTCCAAGTCTACCTGAGCCGCCAACCGGCTGGCCGCCCGGCTGACGGTGCTGTAGTGGACGCCGAAATGGGCGGCCACCTGGGGCTGGCTGTAGCCGCCGTCGAGGTGCGCCCGGGCCATGGCCTCGTGGGGCTCGGGATAGGTCTCGGCGAACCAGGCGAGCGGCCTGCGCTCTTCCGCCGCCAGGCCCAGGGCCTCCTTGACCCGGCTGACCGCTTGCTGCACCTGATCGACGAAGCCCTCGGAGCCCAGGTAGATCTGGTCGCGGCGGTCGGACCAGGGATCGCTGCCCGAGAGGAAGATCTCGACGAAGGCCGAGAAGCGCGCCGCCGCGATTTGCGGGTCGTCGGAGAACAGCCGCAGCAATGTGTCTTTCGCCAGCCAATCCGGCGCGCCGGCCTTCACCCCGCTCTTTAACATGGTCCGGCAGCTGCTCCAGCGCCAGTCGCGCGCCCGCTCCGCCAGCCCGGCCTCGACCGGGGCCCGCAGGACCTCCCGGCAGACATCGGCTAGGTAGAGCTGCCGGTCGACCAGCACCGCCTTGAAGCGGCCCTGGAACACCGGACCGTGGCGCCCATGGCGACGGTTGAAGGCTTGGCCGTAGAGGCCCGAGAGGCGCCGCATGCCCTGCGACAGGCTCGGCCGGCGGGTCTCGACCACCAGCTCGAAATGATCCGGCAGCAGGCAGTAGGCCATGACCGCCCAGTCGAAACGGCGGCAGACCTGCCCAAGGATGGTCAGGAATCGTCCGGCATCTTCCGCGTCGTGAAACAGGTGGCCGCCACCCTGTCCCTTGGCGCTGACGTGGTAGAGCGCGCCGGCAAACTCGATGCGCTGGGGCCGTGCCATGCAGCGACCCTAGCGGGGCCGATTCGAGTCGGGCAAGGCCTGACCCTGTGGACAAGACGCCGAAGCCAGGACGTGACCCTGGCCCCAAGGGCTTTCTGCATGAGGCGGCTACTGGCTGCGCTTCCACTCGGGCAGGGCGGCGCGGGCCATGGCGCGCTTTTGCTCCGGGCTCAGCTGCACCGCCACCTGGCCGAGGGCGGCCATGGCGGCGTCGCGCAGGTCGCTGTCCTCCCAGACCACCGAGACGATGAGCCAGAAATAGCCGCTGGTGGGGTGGCGCGGCACCCCCAGGCCCAACATCTCCAGGCTGCCGATGGCGGATTGGGCGTCCGCATGGCCGCCCACCGCGGCTTTCTCGTACCAGGCCGCCGCCTGCTCGAAGTTCTGATCCACACCCTTGCCCCGGAGATGCATCTCGCCCAGGAAATACTGGGCCACCGGATCGCCGGCATCGGCCTCGGGCCGCAGGTTTTCCAGCGCCACGGCGAAGTTTCCCTCGTAATAGGCGTCGACGCCGGCCTGCAGATCGGCGCGGGCGAGCGAGACCGAGGCGCCGAGCGCCAGAGCTGCCATCAGGACTACGGACAGTAAGCGAGCCATGCCAAGACTCCCGTCGGTTGCTGCAGACTGAAACTCGCCGGCAGTGTGCCACAAGCCGCGCGCGATTTGGTATGGTCTGTGGAGACGGCGGCGGAGAGAGGTCGGTCCGGTGAAAGCGCCCAATTCGGTCCTGTCGAGCTACGGCACCACGGTCTTCGAGGTCATGTCGCGCCTGGCCATCGAGCACGACGCGATCAACCTCGGTCAGGGCTTCCCGGACACCGACGGGCCGGCCGACATCGTCGAGGCCGCCGCCGCGGCGCTGATCCAAGGGCCCAACCAGTATCCGCCCATGCTCGGCCTGCCGGCCCTGCGCCAGGCGGTGGCGGCACACGCCGAGCGCTTCTACGGCCTGGAGGTAGACTGGCAGAGCGAGGTCATGGTGACCTCGGGGGCGACCGAGGCGCTGGCGGACTGCCACATGGCCCTGATCGAGCCGGGCGACGAGGTGGTATTGATCGAGCCGCTCTACGACTGCTATCTGCCGATCGTGCGCCGGGCCGGCGCGATCGCCAAGACCGTGCGGGTGGAGCCGCCGGACTGGGCCCTTCCTCGCGCCGCGCTGGAGGCGGCCTTCTCCGACCGGACCAAGTTGCTCTTGCTCAACAACCCCATGAACCCCACCGCCAAGGTGTTCACGCGGGCCGAGCTGGACTTCATCGCCGGGCTGCTCCAGCGCCATGACGCCTACGCGGTCTGCGACGAGGTCTACGAGCACATCGTCTTCGACCGCCGCGAGCACATCCCGTTGATGACGCTGCCGGGCCTGCGCAAGCGCACGATCCGGATCGGCTCCGCCGGCAAGACCTTTTCGCTGACCGGCTGGAAGGTGGGCTACGTCACCGCGGCGCCGGAGCTGCTGGCACCGATCGCCAAGGCGCACCAGTTCGTCACCTTCACCACGGCGCCCAACCTGCAGCAGGCGGTGGCCGCCGGCCTCGGCAAGCCGGACCGCTACTTTGCCGGGCTCTCAGAGGAGATGCAGGCCAAGCGCGACCGATTCGCCGCCGGCCTAACGGAGGTGGGCTTCGATGTGCTCGACTGTGCCGGGACCTATTTCATCACCGCCGATTTCCGACCCCTCGGCTTCGAGGGCAACGACGTCGACTTCTGCCGCCACATCACGGTCGACGCGGGCGTCACGGCGGTGCCGGTCAGCGCCTTCTACATCTCCGGCGAGGTCGACCACTTCGTGCGCTTCTGCTTCTGCAAAAAAGACGACTTGCTCGATGCGGCGATCGAGCGTTTGGCGAAAGCGTTTCGGTGACGAGGCGCAATTTCTAATGCATGCGCATGGCCAAACTGCCCATGATCCACACCGTCCCAAGGACGATGATGAGCAGCACGAGGGTCGAGAACAGGATCAAATCCAGATCTTCGCGCTTCCGTTCGCTCAAATCGATGCCCATGAAGAACCGCAAATGGATCACGACCTGGACGATTGCGAAGACGCCGACGACGGCCATGGTCAGGCCCGCGCTCATGCCCCCGAGTAAGATCATGGCGAAAGGAACGACCGTCAGGACCAGGGCCAAGCCGAACCCGATCAGATAGGTCCTCAAATCGCGGCGGTAGCCCTCTTGGTCAACCATGGAGCAAGCCCCCGAAGTACACGACGGAGAAAATGCCGATCCAGACGACGTCGAGGAAATGCCAGAAGAGGGCCAGCCGCAACAGACGCGTCTTGACCGCTTCACTCATGCCGAACACCCGGATCTGGATCAGCATCACGATCAGCCATAAGCAGCCGCTGGCGACGTGCAGCCCATGCAAAGGCACGAGCCCGAAGAAGGCCGACAGGAAACCGCTGCGCGACGGAATGCCGCCCTTGTCCGCCATCGCCGCGAAGTCACGAATCTCGAGAAACAGGAAGGCAAAGCCGAGCAGCAGAGTCACGCCGAGCCATGCCATGAGGCGGCCGCGGCCGGCCTCGTATTTCATCGATATCGAGGCGATGCCGAATGTCAGGCTGGAGGTCAGCAGGATCATCGTCTGTGCGAACAGACTGCCGAGGTCGAACAAGTCCTTGGGCCCCGGCCCCCCTGCCGTCGCCGAGAGCATGGTGATGTAGATGGCGAACATCAATCCGAAGAAGATCAGATCGCTCATCAGGAAAACCCAGAAGCCGAAGACCACCAGCTCGGCCTTGACGTGCGCCGCCCCGTGGGCCTCGCCAAGATTGACGCCGGGGTATTTGAATGTCGCGTCCGTCATGACGCTTCGCCCAGCAAATCGGGGGCGGCGTAGCCCAAATTTTCAGACGATGCCTCCAGGTCGCGGCGCACCGGAACGGCGTTCTCGACTTTGCGCAGCCAGGCTTCGTGCTCTTCCTGGACCTCATCGGCGGGAATGACACGTTCCGTCTCGGTCACAAAGCTTCGGAGAATGACGACCGCGACCATGGCCGCCGTCGTCAAGGCGGCCAGCCACCAGATCCACCAGACCAGGGCGAAGGACCACACGCCGCTCAGGACACACAAAACCATGCCAACGGAGGTGTTCTTGGGCACGACAATGTCCTGATAGTTCAATTTACCCCGGGCATACGCGGTGCCTTGGGCCTTTTCGAAAGCGAAGGCGTCGCGCTCCTTCACATCCGGCAGGATCGCAAAGTTGTATTCCGGCGGCGGCGCGGATATCGACCATTCGAGCGTGCGCCCGTCCCAGGGATCGCCAATGTCGACGCGCTCCGAGTCCCGATCGCGCACGCTGACCCAGAGCTGGACCACCAGCATCAATAGCGCTAACAGGATCATCGCTGCGCCGAGCACCGCGATGAGCATGTAAGGCTGAAAGGCCGCATCGAAATAGCTCACCGTCCTGCGCGGCATCCCCATGAGGCCGAGAAAATAAAGCGGGAAGAACGTGGCGGGAAATCCAAAAATCCACAGCAGCGCGGCAATCCGCCCCAAGCGTTCGTTGAGGCGAAACCCGAAGGCCTTGGGAAACCAGTAATGATAGCCCGCCAGCAGCCCGAACAGAACGCCCGGTATCAGGGCGTTGTGAAAATGGGCCACCAGAAACAGCGTGTTGTGGACCTGATAATCGACCGTAGGGTTGGCCAGGATCACGCCGGTCAATCCGCCGATCACGAACAACACCAAGAACCCGACGCCATAGATCATCGGCACGCTCATGCGGATGCGCCCCCGGTACAGGGTCGCCATCCAGTCGTAAACTTTCACGCCCGTCGGCACCGCGATCAGCATGGTCGCGATGCCGAAAGCCGCGTTGATCAGCGGGCTTTGCCCCATGGTGAAGAAATGGTGCAGCCAAACGGTAAACGACAGTACCGCGATGCTCATGGTGGCTATGACGAGGGACGGGTAGCCATAGAGTCGCTTGGCCGAAAAGGTCGAAAAGACCTCGGAAAAAATACCGTAGGCGGGCAGCACCAGAAGATAGACCTCCGGATGGCCGAACAGCCAAAACAGGTTGACGTAGTTCATCATGTTGCCGCCGAGGTCATTGGTGAAAAAGTGAAAATCGAGATATCGATCGGCCGCCAGCAACAGGGCCGCCACGCTGAGCGGCGGCATGACGAAAATCATCAGAATCGATGAACAGAGCACGGTCCAACAGAACATGGGCATGCGAAAAAACGTCATGCCCGGCGCGCGGCACTTGTAAAGCGTCGTGGCGAAGTTGATGCCGCTCAGTGTGGTGCCGAGCCCGGAGACGACGATCGCCCAAATCCAGTAGTCCGGGCCGGGGCCGGGATTGAAAGCGGCGCCGGTATAGGGCGGATAAGCGCTCCAGCCGCCGGTCGAAAACTTGCCGACAACCAGCGATACCATCAGCATCACGCCGGCCGATACGGTCAGGCCGAGGCTGATCTGGTTCATCACCGGAAATGCGACATCGCGCGCGCCGATCTGCAACGGCATGATGCAATTGATGAAGCCCACGACGAAGGGCACGGCGACGAAGAACACCATGATGGTGCCGTGGGTGCTGAACAGCTGGGCGAAGTGGTCGGGCTCCAGGAACCCGCCGCCAAGCCCAAAGGCCTGTTGCGTGCGCATCACCGCACCCTCGAGGACGCCGCGGGTCATCATCACCAGGGCGAAAACGATATACATGATGCCGATTCTTTTGTGGTCCGTGCTGGTCAGCCAGTTCGACCACAGCACGCCCCAGACGCGAAACCGCGTGAGCAGGATCAAGACCGCGAGCGCGCCGATCACGACGATGGCCGCCGCCGAACTCGCGACGGCTTCGTTCACGCTAGGGTTCTCGGCGAAGGTCACGAACGGAAAGACGTCCCAATCGAGGCGGCCCAACCAGCCCGTGTCCGACGAGCTCATTGGCCGGCTCATTGTGATGTATCTCCGTCAGTCGCAAGCGATTGGTCGTATATCGAAGTGCCGGGCTGATCCTGCGCTGGGATCGGCGTGCCGGAGTGATATCGCCCCACGACCTCTTGAAACAGCCTTGCGTCGGGCAGCTTGAAATAGATCGCGTCGGCGGGCATTGCCGCCGTGGCGAGCGCCTTGTGCGCCTCGCCGCGGGTCGAGCGGCGGGCGAGCACCTCATAGGCGTCCGCATCGAGTGCGACG
The DNA here is from genome assembly GCA_937974415.1 of uncultured Kiloniellales bacterium. GTDB lineage: Bacteria > Pseudomonadota > Alphaproteobacteria > Kiloniellales > JAKSDN01 > CALJXB01. Next base: position 192 of record CALJXB010000145.1, on the reverse strand, counting down.
CCCGTATCGCGCACCTTGGCGACCCAGTCGTCGAACTCGCTTCGCGGCATCGAGATGGTGGCGAATTTCTGCTGAGAGAAACCCGTGCCGCTATATTGGGTGTTTTCGCCTTGCATACGGCCCGGAACGTCCGCCATGAAGTTCAGTTGGGTCACCATCCCCGGCATGGCATAGATCTGGCCGGCCAGGGAT
>CALJXB010000144.1 GCA_937974415.1 uncultured Kiloniellales bacterium | reverse complement strand
CCCAAGCGCTCCAGGATGAAGGGCACGTGCACCTGGTCGGCCTTGTAGTTGCCGGTCAGCGCGTACATGACCAGGTTGACGCCAGCACGATACGCCAGTTCGCGCTGGCGTTCGCCGCCCGGCACCACGGCATAATGCGGCCGGCCGTTGGTGTCGACCGCCCAGGCGCTCGCCCAGTCGTTGGACCCGACCAGCACCGAGGCCACGCCATCGTTGACCCGGCCTTCGGTGGCACCAACCCAGAGGGTGCCGCCGGCGTAGCGCCCCGGGAAATCCTGCATCAGATAGAACGACTTGGTCAGCACGTGATCCGGCGGAACCGGGGCCAGAGGCGGAATGTCGAGGCCGTCGCTCAGTCGCATCAGGGCCTCGCTGCCCCGGCTCGCCCGGCCGAGGATCATGGTGCCGGCCGCGGCTTCGCGCAGGTCGAACAGGATAGTGCCGCCGTGCGCCAGGAAGTCGTTGACCCGTTTCTTCGCCGCATCGCTGAGTTCGGCGGCTTCCGGCACCACCGGCCAGTAGATCAGCGGAAAGAACGACAACTCGTCCCGGCTTGGATCGACGCCCAGGGGCGCGCCGGGCTCGACCGAGGTGCGGCGGCTGAGAACCCGGGTCAGGCCGATCAGCCCGGCCCGGCTGACGGCATCGACCGAGGCGATTCCGGTCTCCACGTAGGCGAAGCGCGTCTCCAGGGTCGCCTGGAGGGCGAAGTCGTCATCGCCGCTCACGGCCTCGCCGCCCACGACCTGTTGGGCAAGCGCAGCCGGCGCACCAGCCATAAGCGTGACCGAGAGTCCGGCGAGAAGCACCAGGCTGCTTAGGGTCTGCCCGGCTCCCAGGTGCAGACGCTCTCCCGGTACGGCGCCATGGAGCAAGCCGCGCAGCCAAAGGGAAACGACGAAGTCCGCCAGCAGCAAAATCAGGGCGGCAGTCAAAAGCCAGGGCATGAGCTCGGTCTCGCCGCTGCGGCTGTAGACGCTGAGCTCAACGCCAGACGGCAAGTCGCCGATCGGCTTCAGCGACGGCCGGCTGGCGACAAGATTGAGGGCCCGCCGGTCGCTGTCGCGGCCGTAGTAGCCGGGCGGATGGCTCGGGCCGATGCGCCCGTCCTGCAAGGTCTCCCGGTCGAGCGCCAGGACAGTGGCCGGCGGTGCCCGCAGCTGGCCGAAGCCGTCCAGGGTCGCCAGCGGCGCCAGTGGCTCCTCGCCCTCGCCTTCAACCGCAACGCCCTGGCTCAAGGCCACGAGGCGCCTCAGCATGTCGACGTACAGGCCGGACAGGGGCAGGTTCGACCAGTCGTTGTTGGCAGTCGTGTGAACCAGCACGGTCCAGCCCTTGCCGCGCCGCTCGGCCGTCACCAAGGGCGTGCCGTCGGCCAGTTGCGCCCAGGTCTTTTCCGGCAGCTCCAGGGTCGGCTCGGCCAGAACCTGGCGGGCGATCACGACATCCTGGTTGACGGCCAGCTCGGCGAAGGGGCTGTGCGCCGGGAACGGCGCCAAACGCGCCGGGCGGTCCCAGGTCATGACGCCGCCCATGATGCGCCCGCCGCCGCGCAGAGCGATAGGCAGCAAGGGGTCGCCGCCGGCCTCGGCGAGTAGCGGCCCGGCGAAGCGCAGCAAAAGCCCGCCATTCTCGACCCAGCTGGCGAGCTTCTTTGCGCGGAAGACGCTGACCGGCCCAGAGTCGACCTGCACGATAACCGCGAGCTTGCGCTGGAGTAGGTCTTCGACCGAGCCTTCGCGCAGCTCGGTGTAGGGGGTGAGCGCGCGCTTCAGATAATAGAGCTGGCTCAACAGGGGCTGCGCCTGATCGGCGGCCGTGGTATCGATCAGGCCGACCGGCCGGCGACGCCAACGCTCGTCGAGCAAGATCACGGCGCCGGCCTGGGTTTCGCCTTCGATGTGCAGGCGGGCGATGCGGTTGCGCAGCTCCACCGGCACGTCGATCACCGCGGCGGCCTCGGTCTCGCCCTTGGCGAAGGTGACGGGCACGCGGGCGATCAGCCGTCCGTCGTCGCCGCTGGCGATCACGGTTGCCTGGTCTTCGGCACCGTCGGTCGCCCGGCGCACGCGAACCGCCAGCGACGCCGTCTCGTGCTCCGGCGGCAGTAGCAAGCGCGGCAGGTCGCTGTCCGCGTCGCGCACCACATCCAGGCGCCCGCGAACCTGCAATCGTTCCGCCAGGTCGCGGGCATGGCCGCCGTCCAGCCCGTCGGACAGCCACACCACATGGGCGGAGCCTTCCAGATCCAGCCCCGCAATTCGCTCGATCACGGCCTGACGATCGACCGGCCAGGGCTTGGGCGTGAGGCCCTGGGCCTGGCGGCGCGCGTCCTGGGGTGTCAGCAAACCTTCCGAAGCCTCGCCTTGATCGAGTGGCTTGGCCGCCGAACTCAGCAGCATGACCGAGCGCTTCTGCCGCTCGGCCTGGGACAGCAGAGACCCGAGCAGGGCCTGGCGGGACGCCCAGTTGCGCGCCGCGGCCCAGCCGTCATCGACGACCAACAGCAAGGGGCCGCTGCCGGTCAAGCTGGCCGAGGGGTTCAGCAGCGGCTGGGCCAGCCCGAGGATCACGCAAGCCGCAGCCGCCAGACGCAGGGCCAACAGCCACCACGGCGTGCGCGCCGGGGTCTCCTCCGGCGGTATCAGCCCCAGCAGCAAGCGGATTGCCGGGAAAGACAGGCGGCGCGGCGCCGGCGGAGTCACCCGCAGCAACCACCACAGCACCGGCAGCACGACCAGGGCCAAAAGGAGGAAGGGTTGTGCGAAGGCAAGGGGCCCGAGCTGCAGCATGACCGGCTAGCGCCTCCGCGGCTCGGACAGGGCGCCGTAGAGCGTCAGCAGGGCGTTCTGGGGCGGCCGGTCGGTGCACTCGAGGGAGAAGCTCCAGCCGACGTTTCTGGTCACGTCCTTCAAGCCTTCCTCTTGGGCCCTGAGGCGGGCCCGATAGTCGGCGCGTACCGGCTCGACCCGGGACAGCAGCCAGGACCGCTCGTCCTCCAGACCTTCGAAGCGCACTCTGCCCTTGAACGGCAAGTCCACCTCGGCCGGATCGAGCAGCTGCAGGATGTGCCCCTTGAGGCCGCGCTCGGCGTATTCGCCGACCACGGCGTCGATCGCTTCGAGCGGCGCCAGGAAATCGCCGATCAGCACGAGCTGGCCGTGCCGCGGCAACGGCAGGACCGGCGGCAGGTCGAGTGGGTGAGGCGCCGGACCGCCGACAAGGTTTTCGCCGCCGTCTTCGGCGCTCCCCCCACCGACGGAGTCTCCGGTGTCTCCGGAGTCTCCGGAGTCTCCAGCCGGGCGCGCGCGCGCCGAGCGTGCAGCCGCTTCACCCGAATCGCCGAGGGCGACGGCGTTGGCGAGCCTGGTCAAGGCGCCGCGGCCGGAGGCCGGCCTCAGGCTGCTGCCCAACAGGCTGACCCGCTCGCCGCCGCGCACCAAGAGGGCCGCCAGGGCCAGACTGAGAAGGTCGGCGCGCTGGCGCTTGGTCGGCAGCGCTTCGTGGGAGCGCCAGTCCATGGACGGCGAGGTGTCGCGCCAGATCCACGCCGACTGGGCCGCCTCCCATTCCATCTGGCGGGTAAAGATGTGATCCGTCTTGGCGGATTGCCGCCAGTCTATGGTTTGCGGCGGGTCGCCCACCTCGTAGTGGCGGAACTGCCAGAAGGTCTCGCCCTGGCCCACCCGGCGCCGGCCGTGAACGCCTTGCACCACGGTCGCGGCGACCCGCTCGGCTGCGACCAGCAGCGGCGGCAGGGTCGCCGCCAGTTGCTCGGCGCGCTGGCGCAGGTTGTGGGCACCCTGGACTGGGCTCAAGGCCGGCGTCTCCTTCCAGCGGATCCTAGCGGAACGGCGCCGCCAGGCGCTCGATGACGTCGTCGATGGTGACGCCGTCCGCCCGGGCGCCGAAATTGATCGCCATGCGGTGGCGCAGGACCGGACCGGCGAGCGCCACCACGTCGTCGACCGAGGGCGCGTAGCGGCCGCCCAGCAGGGCACGGGCGCGGACCGCCAGCATGAGGGCCTGGGTTGCGCGCGGGCCGGGACCCCAGGCGACTTGCTGCTCGATATCCGGCAGGTCCGTGCTGTCGGGACGGCCTTTGCGAACCAGATCGAGGATCGTCTGGACCACGCCGTCGCCGACCGGCACTCGGCGCACCAAGCGCTGCGCGTGCATCAGCTGTTCGGCGTTCATCACCGGCTCGGCCTCGCTCGTCTCGCTGCCGGTGGTGGCCAGCAGCATCTGGCGCTCGGCTTCGAGCTCCGGATAGCCGATGTCGATTTCCAAGAGAAAGCGATCGAGCTGGGCCTCGGGCAAGGGGTAGGTGCCTTCCTGCTCCAGCGGGTTCTGGGTCGCCAGCACGTGGAACGGGCGGGGCAGATCATGGGTTTGTCCTGCCACCGTCACACGGTGCTCCTGCATGGCTTGCAGCAGGGCGGACTGAGTCCGCGGGCTGGCCCGGTTGATTTCGTCCGCCATCAAAACCTGGCAGAACACCGGGCCGGGAATGAAGCGGAACGAGCGTCGTCCGTCCTCGTGGTCCTCCAGCACCTCGGAGCCGATGATGTCGGCCGGCATGAGGTCGGGCGTGCACTGCACCCGCTTGTCCTCCAGGCCGAAGACCGTGCCGAGAGTCTCGACCAAGCGGGTCTTGGCGAGGCCCGGCACGCCGATCACCAGGGCATGTCCGCCGGCCAGCAGGGTGATAAGGGTTTGCTCGACCACCTCCTGCTGGCCGAAAATGACCCGGCCGATGCTTTCGCGCACCCGGCGCAGTTGATCGCCAAGGGCCTCGATCTCGCCTATCATGGCCTGGCCGGGGGATTGGCCGGGCATTTGGCCTGTGGTCTCGTCGACGGCAGTGGGGGGGCCAGCAGTCACGCGCAAGGTCTCCGTATCTTGATTTTATCCGATACCGTTTACATAGGACAAAACGGGCTTTGACCAAGGATACATCGGGACTTGGCGCTTGCCAGCAGAAGATTTCACCCTCACGGGCATCTGAACCGTCGGGAGCCGGCGCGAGCCCGCTAGTCTCCTGTGGCGATTTCGATATTCGCATCGCCCGCGACGGCACCTGGTTCTACAGGGGCTCGCCGATTGCACGCAAGGCGCTGGTCAAGCTGTTCGCGGGCGTCCTCAAGCGCGACGACTCGGGCGACTTTTGGCTGATCACGCCTGCCGAACGCGGGCGGATCCTGGTCGACGACGCCCCCTTCACGGCGGTCGAATGCCGGCCCGAAGGCGCGGGAGACGGCCAAGTCCTTCGGTTTCGCACCAATCTGGACGACTGGGTCGAAGCGGGCCCGCAACATCCGAT
>CALJXB010000143.1 GCA_937974415.1 uncultured Kiloniellales bacterium | reverse complement strand
CCAGATCGGCGCCGGTCGGCGTTCGTAGATTTGCACCAGGGTGAAGGTGGGACTGGGCACCTCGTCTTCCGCGCTGCCGCCCGAGCCGGCGCCGCATCCCTTGTCGCCGGCCCCGGTGTCACACACTCGAGGCAAGGCGCCGATCACGCCCCGGGCGAAGGTGGTCTTGCCGGCACCCAGATCGCCGATCAGGAAGACCACATCGCCCGCCTGGAGGTGCGCCGCCAGGCGCCGTGCCGCCGCCAGCGTCGCCGATTCGTCCGGCAGCGCGAGTTCAACGGTCTTCGTCTGCGATTTCTGTGGCGATTTTGTGCCTGGGGTCATTTGAGCCCTTTTAGCCACGGCGTCGCCATGCGGCAAGCGACCCCAGCCGTGCGAACGCGAAGACTCGCCCGAAGCCCGGAGGCCCGGACCGATTTCCGGGTCGCGGGCGGCAGCCTGGCAGATAAAATTCACTGTCCGGCGGCGGCTTCCGGGGCGGCGGCCTGCACGGCGAACGCATCGTCGGGAGTCGGCTGGTCCGGGAACGCCGAGTCTTGGGGCGGCGGGGTCGCGGGTATGATGCAGGTCACGTGGGTCCCCTCGCCGGCCGTGGATTGGAGCATGACCCGGCCGCCATGCAGCTCGATCAGGCGCTTGACCAGCGACAGGCCCAGCCCGGCGCCCGACTGGCGGCCGCTGCCGCCGCGCTCGAAGCTCTCGAAAACCCGATCCTGATCGGATTCCGCGATGCCCACGCCGGTATCGGCGACCGACACCTCGACGCCATCCTCGCGGCGCCGTGCGCTCAAGACCACGCGTCCGCCCTCCGGCGTGTATTTCACGGCGTTCGACAGGAGATTGAAGAGGGCCTGCTTGAGCCGCAGTTCGTCGGCGGTCTGGGTCCCGATGTCGGGGGCGCAATCGAGCGTCAGTTCGATTCCGCGGTTGCGCGCCCGCTCGAACCCGAGATTGTAGACGCTCTCGAGCAAGGGATAGAGGTCCACCTCGCCGAGGTCGAGGCGCAGGTAGCCCGCCTCGATGGTGGCCAAATCGAGAATGTCGTTGATCAGGGTGTGCAGGCGCTGGGAGGACTCGACGATGGCCTGGCTGTACTCCAGCTGCCGTTCGTTGAGCTCGCCGAAGTACTGGTTTTCGAGGATCTCGGCAAAACCGACGATGGCGTTGAGGGGCGTTCGCAATTCGTAGGACACGTTGGCAATGAACTCCGACTTCAGCCGGTCGGTCGTCTCCAGTGCCTCGTTGCGTTCCCGCAAGGCCCGCTCCACGCGGATCGAATCGGTCACGTCCAGGAAGGTGAAGAGATTGGCCCCGTCGGGCAGCGGGACCTGGGCCCATTCGACCACCGAGCCATCGGCCCGCTCCCGGCGCCGGCTGCGGGCGTTGGGCTCCGTCGACTTCCCGAGAATCCGCTCCATCAGGACGGGCCAAGCCTCATCGGGCGTATCGAAATAGGACCGGGTCTGGGGGATCACCTCGCGCATGTGCGGCTCGCCGTCGAGGAAGCTTTCGGCCAACCCCCAGAGCCGCGCGTAGACCGGGTTGAACAGCTTGAGGCGCCCGTCGGCGCCATAGACCGCGACCCCTTCGAAAAGGTGGTCGAGGGTCTCCCGCTGCACCGCGGTCAAGGTGTGGTAGGAGCTCTCCAGCGCCAGGCGGTCGGTGACGTCTTCGAAGGACATGAGGACGCCGCCGAAGGGATGGGGCGTTGCCGTCAAGCGCAGGGTCGACCCGTCGGGCAGGTGCAGGAGGTCCTCCAGCGGCTCGATCAGGGTACTGAAAAGGCGCACCTGATCGCGCTTGTAGGCGGGAAAGTCGGATTGCTCGGGTAGGCGCCGGCGCTCGCGCAGCAATTCGTGAATGTCGTTGAGATGGGGCTCGTCCTTGAGCGCCTCCTCCTCCAGGCCCCACAGGTGGGCATAGGCGGTGTTGAAGAACTTGAGCCGCATGTCCGGGCCGAAGATGGCGATTCCGCTGCCGAGCGTCTCCAGCACCTCGGCATGGGCCGCGATGTGCCGCTTGAGCTCGCTTTGCAGCTCCTCGCTAGCCGTCCGATCGAGCGCCATGCCGACGGTTCCGCCAAGATTGTCTGCGGCCCCGTCCCCGCTCGCTCCCGCCGAGTCATTGTCCTGGTCTTTGCCCTCGGTCGATATCGGGACCTCGAGCAGCTCCATGAGCCGCCGCTCGCCGGCCACCACCGCGTGCAGGCGCTCGGAGCTGATCGCGCCGCTCTCAAGGGCGCGCCGGGCAAGCGTGCGGCTGACCTCTGCCTGGGCCTTGCCCGGCAGTTCGGTGGCCTCGCCGACCACGGCTTCGGCGTCGCGCCCGACCGCCGCGGCATAGGCGCGGTTGCAGTAATCCAGGGCGTGATCGGCGCCGCGCCGCCACACCGGCGTCGGCAGGGCATCGAGGATGGCGAGGGCGGCATCCCGCTCGGCCTCGGCCTGGGCAATGGAGCCGGCGACCTCCGTACCGATGTTTTTCAGCTTCTGGCCGAGCTGCGCCAGCTCCATGCGCGCTTCTGCCGCTCGGACCCTTTGGCGCAAGGCGTAGAGCGCCAAAACCAGCCCCGCGATGAACGCGGCGATCAAAGCTGCAAGGATTTCAACCGGCATTTCGGCGATAACTTGTCTGTGGCTTGCCTATTAGGCGCTGATTCAGCAGGGACTCGGGAACTCGCAAGGTTCGGAAGTCTAAGCAATCCCGCCGAGTCGAAACAAGCGCCGGGTGCGGCCCTGGCAAGGGCCCCGGCGGCGGCGAGATAAGGGTCGGTCCGCGCGACGGGGCCGCCCGGCCGTCGTCTTCGGCCAGGAGTGGATTTCGCAAGGGCGCTTGTATTCACAAATGTTAAGCGGTGATTAATACTCACGGTTAATGAGATATTAATTTTAACCATTAACGAATACTTAAATTTCTCTTGACAAATTGTGAAGTATTTCTTATTGTTTCCAAATAATTAACGCAATCGATTGACGTCCACATCGTATTTCTTGGGGGAATTGCAGGACTCATGAAAGGCGCGGTTTTCACGCTCTCGGCATGCCTGGCCTTTTGGGGGCTTTTCGTCGTCGCGATCACGCACATCGTCCCGGGCTGACTCCGATCCGACTTTGGGTCCGATCCGCTCGTCCGAGGCACATGCCGAACATCTTTGGAGATTTGTCATGCGCGCAGTCGCTGTCCTGAGTCTGGTTTTGGCTTTGTCATCCGGCATGGCCTGGGGCGGCGCCGAGGCGGCGCCTCTGGAGCACTGCGTGAAAGCCGAGGCAGCCTATCAGGCGGGGGACCACACGCTCGAGATCGAATACTATACCCGGTGCATTGACGACGAAGGCCCCGCGAGCGCCACCCGGGCGATCGCCCACAACAATCGGGGCGTCGCCCACCTGGCCGCGGGCGATCCGGACAGCGCCATCGCCGACTATGAAAAGGCGCTTTCGCTCGATTCCGCCTATGCCATGGCCTATGCGAACCGCGGCATGGCCCAACTGGCCAAGGGCAATTTCGTGCAATCCCTGCGGGACTACGACACCGCCCTCGATTTCGACCCGGCCTATGCCCCGGCCTATACCAATCGCTGTTGGCTGTTCGGATTCATGGGGTATGGCGAGGCGGCCCTGGAGGACTGCGATGAAAGCCTTCGCCTGCGGCCGGACGACTCCTTCACCTTAGACGCCCGCGCTTTTGCTTTCTGGTTGCTCGAGGACCAAGAGAATGCCCGCCAGGACCTCCAACTGGCCCAAAGGCTCGATCCCTCGCGGCCAATCTGGTACGAGCGTTTCGCCGAATTCGAGAGGATCTTCTCGGTCGGATACCCTTACGCGACCGCCGCCGTCCAGTCGGCCGACCGTCAGGCCGAAGCCGACCAAGCGACGGCGCTTCAAGCGCCCAGCGGATCGACGGCGCGCCCGCACTGATGGAATGCGCCCGGCGCGCGCCTAGTAGCGGTAGGTCTCGCCCTTGAAGGGCCCCTCCGACGTAACGCCGATATAAGCCGCCTGCTTATCCGAGAGCTTGGTCAGCTTGGCGCCGACCTTCTGCAGGTGCAAGGCAGCGACCTTTTCGTCGAGGCGCTTGGGCAGCACGTAGACCTTCTTGTCGTAGCCGTCGGGCTTGGACCACAGCTCGATCTGCGCCAGCACCTGATTGGTGAAGGACGCGCTCATCACGAAACTCGGATGGCCGGTGGCGCAGCCAAGGTTCACTAGCCGCCCCTCGGCCAGCAGCACGATGCGCTTGCCGTCGGGAAACTCGATCTCGTCGACCTGGGGCTTCACGTTGGACCATTTGAAGTTCTTGAGCGCCTCGACCTGAATTTCGTTGTCGAAGTGGCCGATATTGCAGACGATCGCCCGTTCCTTCATGGCCCGCATGTGCTCCACCGTTATGACGTCGATGTTGCCGGTGGCGGTCACGAAGATGTCGCCGTGGGGCGCGGCGTCGTCCATGGTGACCACCTCGTAGCCCTCCATGGCGGCCTGCAGGGCGCAGATCGGGTCGACCTCGCTCACCACCACGCGGCAGCCGGCGTTCCGCAATGACGCGGCCGAGCCCTTGCCGACATCGCCGAAGCCGTTCACCACCGCCACCTTGCCGGCCATCATGACGTCCGTCGCCCGACGGATGCCGTCGACCAGAGACTCCCGGCAGCCGTAAATGTTGTCGAACTTCGACTTGGTCACCGAATCGTTCACGTTGATGGCCGGGAACAGAAGCGTGCCCTTCGTGGCCATGTCGTAGAGCCGGTGCACGCCCGTCGTGGTCTCTTCGGTCACGCCGCGGATGTCGGCGCCGGCCTTCGCGTACCAGCCGGGCTGTTCCTCGAGGCGCTTGGCGATCGCCGCAAAGAGGGCTTCTTCCTCCTCGCTGCCCGGCTTGGCGATCACCGAGGCATCGCTCTCCGCTTTAAGGCCCAGGTGCAGCAGCAGGGTGGCGTCGCCGCCGTCGTCGAGGATCATGTTGGCGGACCCGCCGTCGGCCCACTCGAAGATCCGGTGGCTGAAGTCCCAGTACTCGGCCAGGGTTTCGCCCTTGAAGGCGAAAACCGGCGTGCCGCCCGCCGCGATCGCCGCGGCGGCGTGATCCTGGGTGGAGTAGATGTTGCAGGACGCCCAGCGCACGTCGGCGCCGAGCGCCTTCAGGGTCTCGATCAGCACCGCCGTCTGGATGGTCATGTGCAGCGAGCCCGCGATGCGCGCGCCGGCGAGCGGCTGGGCGGAAGCGTATTCCTCGCGCACCGCCATGAGGCCGGGCATCTCGACCTCGGCCAGCGCGATCTCCTTGCGGCCCCACTCGGCCAGCGTGATATCGGCGATCCTGTAGTCCTCGAACTCGGCCATGATTTCCTATCCCTCTGCTCGCCCTGCCCCGACGCGCGGGCCCCATGGCCCTCTCTGCGGGCGCTCATGTATCAAGCGGCGCGCCTCCGGGCAAGCCGTCGATTGGCCCCGTCCGTTGCCGGCCGGTCAGGCCAAGGCGTTGAAGTCGTCCAAGAGGGCGGTGATACGCCCGGAATCCGACTGGTCCATGATGACGCTGGCGCGCCGGGTCGCTTCCTGCAGGTCGAGGCCCAAGATGCGGCTTTTGACCCGCGGCAAGGCGTTGGTGGTCATGGAAAGCTCGCGCACGCCGAGCCCGATCAACAGGGCGGTGAACCGGGGATCGCCCGCGATCTCGCCGCAGATGGAGATCGGGATGCGGGCCCGGAGCGCCGCCTCGACGGTGAACTGGATCAGGCGCAAGACCGCCGGGTGGAGCGGGGTCTAGAGATGGGCCACCTGTTCCTCGCCGCGATCGATGGCCAGCGTGTACATGGTGAGGTCGTTGGTGCCGATGGCGAAGAAATCCGAAGAGCGGGCGAGCGCGTCGGCCGAGAGCGCGGCGCCCGGCACCTCAATCATGACGCCCAGCGGCGGCAGCGGATCGGCGATCTTCACGCCTCGGCGGGTCAATCGCCGGGCGACCTTGATCAACTGCTTGCGCACGGCCGAGACCTCCGATCCCGTGGTGATCATGGGAAGCAAGATGCGCAGCTTGCCGTGGGCGCCGGCCCGCAGGATCGCCGCGAGCTGGGTGTCCAGCAGCTTCGGCTCCTTGAGCGACAGGCGGATGGCACGCAGCCCCAGCGCCGGGTTGGTCGATTCCGCGACCGCGGCGCTGAAAGATGTGGCCAGCTTCTCGCCGCCGACGTCGAGGGTCCGCACGGTGATGGTCTTGCCAGGCATGCCTTCGACGATCTGCATCAGCGCGTCGTACTGCTCGGTCTCGCTCGGCAGGTCGTCCCGGTTCATGTAGAGGAACTCGGTCCGCAGCAGGCCGACCCCCTCGGCCCCGGCGGCGACCGCTTGGCCCACTTCGCGGGGAAATTCCAGATTGGCCTGCAGCCGAACGGTCTCGCCGTCGCGCGTGGCGGCGGGCACGTTCCTAAGCCTGGCGAGGGCGCGGGCTTCCCGTTCCAGCTCCTCCCGGCGGAGTTTGTAGGCGGCTATGCGTTTGTCCGTCGGATTGACGAAGACGAGGCCGTTGGAGCCGTCGACGATCAGCATGTCGCCGCCTCGCACCGCGCTTAACAGATTGGCGATGCCGAGGACGGCGGGCAGGCCCAACGAGCGCGCCATGATCGCCGTGTGGCCCTCCGCACCGCCAAGGACGCTGGCGAAGCCGCCGATGCGCTGCGGGTCCATGAGCGCGGTATCGGCCGGCGTGATCTCCTCGGCGACCACGATACTGCCGACCTCGAGGGCGGAAAACCCTCGGTAGTCTCGCTGCACCAGCTTGCGCACGATGCGCATCCCGACCTCGCCGATCTCCAGCGCCCGGGCCCGCAGATAGGCGTCGTCCATGGCAGCGAAGTTCTCGGCGATCGCCGCGATCTCGGCCTTGACCGCGGCTTCCGCATTGATCAGGTCGCGTTCGATGCGCTGGCGCACGCCGTTCAGCAGGCGCGAGCTCTCGACCATCTGAGAATGGGCCTCGAGCAGGTAGCCGAGCTCCTCCGCCGCCGCCCCGTGCAGACTGCTCGCCTTGGCCTTGAGCTTGCCGAGTTGACGCGCGGCCTTGGCCACGGCCACGTCGAAGCGCTCGTGCTCGGCCGGGACCTGGCTCTCGGCGATTTCGTACTCGGGAACCTGAATGTCGCCGCTCTCGCGGATATAGGCCGGTCCGATGGCCACGCCGGGCGACACCGCCAGGCCCTCGAAGACCTGTTCCGCCGTGCGCCGGGCGGGGCGTGTGCGCCGACTGGTCGCCTTGGCTGCGGCCGGCTTCTTGGCGACCTTTCGCCCGGCTCCCGATGTTCCCTTGCGGGCCACTGCTATGTTTCCTCGTCGAAGCGGTTGGCGATCAGGCCGCTGAGCGCCTCGAGCGCGGCTTCCGCGGACTGCCCGCTGGCGCGCAGCTCCAGTTCGCAACCGGGCGCGGCACCAAGCATCATGAGCCCCATGATCGAGGAGCCGGAGACCTCCATGTCATTCCTCGCAACAGTGATCTCGGCATCGAATGCCCCGGCCAGCTTGACGAACTTGGCGGCGGCCCGCGCGTGGAGCCCGCGGCCGTTGACGATTGTGACGCGGCGCTGAACGGTAGAGCCGGACGCGGCGGCCATGTCCCCCGGCCCCCTCGGTTATGACGCCTGTTCGGACAGCAGCTGGGACGCCACACTGATGTATTTCCGGCCGGCTTCCTGCGCCTGGTGAACGGCCGTCTTGAGCGGCTGGTCGCCCCGCAGGCTGGCCAGCTTGATCAACATCGGTAGGTTGACCCCGGCCACCACCTCGACCTCGCCCTCGTCGAGCACGGAAATCGCCAGGTTCGAGGGCGTTCCGCCGAACATGTCGGTCAGCAGGACCACGCCGTCGCCGTCCTGGGCGGCCTTGACCTGCTCGATGATCTCCTTGCGGCGTTCCTCCATGTCGTCGTCGGGGCCGATGCAGACCGTCCCGACCTTCTCCTGCGGCCCGACGATATGCTCGAGCGCCTGCAGAAATTCCTCGGCGAGCCGGCCGTGGGTGACCAATACCATTCCGATCATGGGGCAACCTTTCCGCCTTTTCGGCCGGTTGTTGTACAGCGAAACCGAGAGCAAATCACGGGCCTTCTGGCCGGCTTTCATGGAGCTGCTCGAGGTCCCGGTGAAGCAGGGTCACCGGCTCGCCTCGGGCCGCAAACCACCCGGCCAGCCGCTCCGCCATGGCGACCGAGCGGTGCCGACCGCCGGTGCAGCCGAGCGCTATCGTCAAATAGGTTTTGCCTTCGCCGCGGTAGTCCGGCAGCACGCCCGCGAGCAAATCGGTCAGTTTGGCGAAGAAGGGCGCCAAACGGGGGTCCGCCGCGATGAAACGGTCGACCGCCTCGTCACGGCCGGTCAGCGGGCGCAATTCGGGCTCGTAATGGGGGTTTCGCAGAAATCGGACATCGAAGACCAGATCGGCCTCGCGCGGCAGTCCGTTGCGATAGGCGAAGGAGGTCACGCAGACGGCCATGGCTTCGGCGGCGGGCCGTTCGAAGTGCCCGGCCAGCACCTGGCGCAGCTCGCCGGGCGAGAGCGCCGAGGTGTCGATCACCGGGTCGGCCCTGGCCCGCAGCGGCGCCAGCAGGTTGCGCTCGGCCGCGATCCCGTCGGCCAGCGGCCGGCCCCGGGACAGCGGATGGCGGCGGCGGGTTTCCGTATAGCGCCGCACCAGCACGGTGTCGTCGCAATCCAGGAACAGCAGCGTGACGCGTAGCCCCGCGCCGCTCAGATTGCGGTCCAGCTGCGCGAGCAGCGGCGCGACGGCGAAGCCTCGAGTCCGGATGTCGACGCCGAGGGCGAGCGAGCGGCTGCCGCCCGCGATCAACGGCTTTAGAAGATCGAGCGGCAGATTGTCGATGGATTCGTAGCCCAGGTCCTCGAGGATCGAGAGCGCCGTCGAGCGGCCGGCGCCGGACATGCCGGTGACCAGAACCAGCGAGCGTTGTCGACCGGCCGCGCCCTCGATCGGCGCCGCCGGGCGCTTTGCCAGGTCGTCCGCGTCCAGCGCGGCGTCCGGCGTCGCGGCGCGATCCGGCAAGGCCAAGCGCCGCTTGGCCGGCGCCGAGGCCGCGAAAGGATCAAGCCGCACGAGGGGCAGCCGCACGTCGAGGATCATGCAGGTTTCCCCATCCGGCAGACGCTCGACGGACCGGCCGTCGACCAGGTCCACCACCAGCCCGACGGGAACGTCGGAGAGGGGGGCGAGATTGGCGATGCCGAGACCGCGCACCTCCATCTTGCCCTCGATGGTCTGTGGCGCCCGCGCGAGG
>CALJXB010000142.1 GCA_937974415.1 uncultured Kiloniellales bacterium | reverse complement strand
TGGGGCACCTGATAGAAGCGGTTCTTCGCCGTCACCGGCCCGATTTGGACCGGCTCGAAGAGGATGTCGTAGCGGGGATCGCGAGCCATGGTCTAAGCCCTCGGCCGTTACCAGCGGCCGCTCTCGGCCGCCATGGCCTTCAGCGGCAGCTTGATCGGGAAGCGCTTGCGAATCTCCGCGTCGGCCGCCGCGTCTATATAGTTGGGATAGTGGCTGGACAGCACCTCCACCACCTTTTCATGGGCGCGCTCCAGCATGTCCTTGGAGCCCTTCTGCTCCCAGGCCCCGGGCGGGGTCCGGTCGCCGACGTCGGGGTAGAGGTATTCGCTCTCCATCAAAGCCAGCGTCTGGGGGTGGCCCAGGTAGTGGCCGGGATCGAGCGCCACCTGCTTGATGGCCTCCAGCGACAGGGTGTCGTCGGTCACCTCGATGCCACGCACCGTGCGCAGCACCATGCCGAGCATGTCGTTATCGATCACAAGCTCCTCGAAGGCGCAGCCCATGAGGCTGCCCAGCATGCCCGCCGCCTCGCACACCCGGTTGCAGCCGGCATGGGCCGCCAGGGCCGTGGTGACCCCCTTCTCGTAGCCCGCCTGGGCGTCTGGGATCTTGGAATCGCTCATGCTGGCTCCGACGCTGTTGGGCAGGTCGTAGTATTTGCCGATCTGCACAGCGGCGGCGGCCAGCACCGCCTCCTCGCCGCTGCCGCCGGAAAAGGCGCCGGTGCGCAGGTCCGAGACCAGGGGCCACATGGCGAAGGTCATGGGGCAGCCGGGCTTCACCAGGTTGACCACGGCGAGGCACGCCAGGGTCTCGGCCGCCAGCTGTACCAGGGTGCCGGCCAACGGCGCCGGCGCCGTGGCCCCCGCCTGGGGCGCCACCGCGATGTCGTTGACCAGGCCCAGCTTGCTGGTCTCGATCAGCACGCCCAGGTTCTCCTCGCCGAAGCGCAGCGGTGAGACGATGGGACAGCCACCGAAGACCACGAAGGGCTTTGCCAGAAAACGCCCCTCGCCACCCAGCACCAGGTCGAAAAACTCGATCCCCGGCTTGATGTGGCTGCGGTCGGCGAAGGACATGGAGAGCGGCTTCTCGGTGCCGGCGATCTGGGCATAGAGGACCGAGATGTCGTGGGCGAAGAGATCCTTCACGTCGGTCGCGATGACCGGCTGGCCGACCAAGTGAATGTTGTCCAGCTGGTCGATCAGGCGCACGAAGTCGTAAATGTCTATGAGGGTGGCGGGGCGGTAGGTCTTGCTTTCGTACTGGAAGGTGGTGACGGCCGAGCCCGCGGTGCAGAAATGGACGCGCCGGCCGCCGGCCCGAATGTCGTAGTCGGGCGAGCGGCTGCCACGCGCATAGATGACGTACTCGCGGCAGGCACCCGCGATCACGTCCTCGATCAAGGCGCGCGGGAAGCAAAGCCTACCATGCTCGTTCAGATGACAGCCCTTAGCGAGGACGATCTCGTTCAGCTCGTCGGTGGGATCGCCGATGCCGATGGTGTCAAGGAGATCGAGCGCAGCTTCGTGAATGCGCGCGATGTCGGGATCGGAGAGCGGCTGGAAGGCACCGCCGGTGAGGCCCGGGCGCACCGCCTGAGGGGCGCCCTTTTCCTGGCGCTGGGCGACCCGTGCCGCACGGCCGCCGCCGCGCCGGCCGCTACGTTCTTTGGCGCGCTGGGGCACCTGACGGCCAAGATCGAGCTGTCCGATCAGCGGACCTTTGGGTTTTCTCGCCATCGCGCACCTCCCGCACCGAAAAGGACCAACGAGACAAGGAACGGCTTGACCGACGGGACATGCGCCCGGCCGGGCCGGTCTCTCCAATGTCTAGAATGGGTCTGCCCCTACCTTTGGCTCATTCTGGAGCGCCGTGCTGGCCGGCGCAAGACCGGGTCCGCCGTGTGCTATTCCGGGAGCGACGCCGTTGGGCGCCCCCGTATCGCATCCGAGAAATTCGGGTCGTCGACGGCGATGCCACCCGGATCGATACGTGCCTCTTCGCGCGCCTCTTCGAAGGGGAGGTCGCCCGCGATGGCGCCCAGTTCGTAGGCCAGGGCATCGGAGTAGCCGGGCAGGATGACCCGGTAGTCGGTATAGAGGTCCCAGCGGGTCAGCCGCCTGGCATGCTGCAGAATGTTGGTGGTGCAGTTGTCGAGCAGGGTGTTGTAGAAGCGCGGCCGGTCATGGAGCTCGTTCATGGTGCCCAGCATGATCAACAGCAGCTCTCTCGCCTGGGCCGGCGCGACGTCGATCTCGTAGAGCAGCACCTCCTCGCCCCGGACATGGCTCCTGACGCCGATCACGTCCCGTTCGTCCGCGGCCACGTAAATCAGTTCGTAGGCCCGCAGCAGGCCGAGGAAAGGGCTGTAGGACTGCTGCGTCTCGAGCCGCGCCTCCACCGAAAGCGCCAGAAATTCGCCGTCGTCGAAGCCGAAGCTCAGGAAACTGTGGGCCAGGCCCAGGGGCGCAAAGTGCGACAGGCCGTACCACAGGCTTTCCAGGCCGGAGAGGTCGTAATCGCGGTCCTCGTAGCGCACTTCGCCGACCGTGCCGTCGTCCGCGTAGGAGAAGTTGCGAAGATTGCGGACCGTGAGCCGGTCGCCATCGATTTCGGCTTGCGCGAGCTTGCGGTGGACCGCTTGCCAATCGCCGACCTGGCTGGGCGATCGCAGTTGAGCGACAAGCGTGAGCAGCGCGACAACGCCGAACAACAAGACGCCGAGGAATCGGAACAGTCGTTTCATCTGCTCGGGTTTACGGATCTCCCGCCCTTCTACGATGGCTGAAAGTTCCGGGCGGCTTTCCCCCGGTTCCGCTCAGGCCCGGCGCACGCGGAAGAACAGGCTGTAGAGCACCGGCACGACGACCAGGGTCAAAAGAGTCCCCAGGGCCAGGCCCGCGGCGATGACCACGGCCATGGAATAGAACAGCGGGTCGCGCACGATGATGAGTGGCGCCACGCCAAGAATCGTGGTGATGGCCGACATGAGGATCGGGCGGAACCGTGATACCGCCGCCATGATAACGGCGTCATAGGGCTCGAGGCCCTCGGCGCGCGCCGAATCGATGCGGTCGATCAGCACGATGCCGTTGTTGATGATGACCCCTGCCAGGCTCAGCATTCCGAGGATCGCGAAGAAGTCGAAGGGCGCGCGCAGGACGAAGACGCCGAACAGGGCTCCTGCGAAGGCCATGGGGATGGTCAAGATGATGATGCCGGGCCGGCGGAAGGAATTGAACTGCCAGACCAGCAGCAGCACGATCGCGAGCAGGCATTGCGGCATGCTGGCGAACAGCTTCTCGTTGGTTTCGGTGGCGTCCTCGATTTCGCCGCCGATCTCCCAACGGGTCCCCGGTTTCAGGTCGAGACCGTCCAGCGTGTCCTTCATGCGCGCCACCAGTTGAGGCGCCTTCAGGAACTGGTGGCGGGCGGAGACCGTGATGGTGCGTTCCTGATCCTTGCGGGCGATACGGCTGAACTGCCACCGGCCCCGGAAATCGGCGATCTGGGTGAGCGGCACGTTGACCCCGCGCTGGGCCGAATAGACGTTGATGTTCCAAAGGTCGCCCAGCGCCTCGCGTTCGTCGTCCACCGCCTGCAAGACCACCGGTATGGCGACGTCGCCCTCGCGGTAGTCGGTCAGGCTCGCGCCGTCGAGGAATGCGTTGACCGAGAGAGCGACCTCCTGGGAGGTGACGCCGGCCCGCCGCGCCCGTGCCTGATCGACCACCACGTCGACCCGGGCGACCTTGTTCTCCCAGTCGTTCTGGACGTAATCGATGCCCTCGGTCGCCCACATCGCATCGGTCAGCTCCTGGGATTTTTCCCAAAGGTAATCGCTGTCCGTGCCGATCAGCCGGAACTCCACGAAGGCCGGCTCGTTGGAGCCGAGCCACATGCGTTTGACCCTGGCGTTAACGCCGGGGAAGTTCTCCAGCAGGTGTTGCCGCACGCGCTTGACCACCTCCGGCACCTGATCGTCGGTCTCGGTGTTGACGATGAGAAAGGCCACATGAGGGTCCGGGTCGACCGGCGAGAGGGTCAGGAAGAAGCGCGGCCCCCCCGTTCCCACGTAGGCGATGTTGCGGGTGATCTCCGGGTTGATTTCCTCGTCCCCAAGCCACTCGGTCAAGTCGCGCACGGACTGGTCCGTCGCCGTGATCCGCGCGCCCGCGGGCTGGTCGACGTAGATCAGGAACTGGTTGCGATCGCTGGGCCCGAAGAATTCGCGCACCAGTTGGCTGGACATGAACCCGGCGCCGACGAGCAGCCCGATGACCAAGGCGACGACAAACAGGCGCGCAGCCAAGGCCGCCTCCAGGAGCCCGCGATAGATCCGATAGAACCCGGTGTCGTAGGGATCGCTGGGTGGCTCTTCGCCCGCGCCGGTCTCCTCGCCCTCGGCGTCTACGGCGTTCTCCGCGCCGCCGCCGTTCGCCTCCGCCGGTGCATGGGGCTTTACGCGGATGAACCAGAAGGCCATGGCCGGAGT
The DNA here is from genome assembly GCA_937974415.1 of uncultured Kiloniellales bacterium. Taxonomy (GTDB): domain Bacteria; phylum Pseudomonadota; class Alphaproteobacteria; order Kiloniellales; family JAKSDN01; genus CALJXB01. Next base: position 4,870 of record CALJXB010000142.1, on the reverse strand, counting down.
CACGTACATGGACATGAACCAGGACCCCAGCAGCAGAATGATCACCACCATGGGCAGCGAGAAGACGTAGTCACCGGTTTGCCCGTCAACCAGCAGCATGGGCAGGAAGGCGAGGATGGTGGTGAGAGAGGAGGTCAGCAGGGGCACGGCCAGAGTCCTGCCCGACTCCTTGCAGGCCTCCAAGCGCTCCTGGCCGCGTTCGAGACGGCTGCGAATGTCCTCCACCACCACGATGGCGTTGTCGACCAGCATCCCGAGGGCCACGATCGACGAGATGATCGAGACCCGCTCCAGCTCGATGCCGAATTGGCGCATCACCACCAGGCCGAACAACAGGGTGATCGGCACGAAGGAACCGACGATGAGCCCGCTGCGCATCCCCAGGAACAACATGACCACCACCAGCACGATGGCGAGCGTCTGATAGACGCTGGACAGCGCCCCGTCGACCGCCGCCACCACAAGATCCGGCTGGAATGTGGCGAAGTCGAGCACGTAGCCGATGGGCAGCTCGCCCTCCAGTTCACGCACCTTCCTGGTCAGGCGCTCGCCGAACTCGACGCTGTTGACGCCCGGCGTGATCGACACGCTAATCACGATTGCCGGCTGGCCGTCGTAGTAGGCGAGCGTCTGGGGCGGATCGATATAGCCCCGCTCGATCGACAGCAGATCGCTGAGGCGCACCATGCTGTTCGTGCCCGGCACGGAAATCAGCGTTTCCTCGATATCATCGACGCTGGTGAAGTTGCCGCTCGGCGAGAGCACGACCTCGCGGCCGTCGGCATTTACGCTGCCGCCCGGCAGGATGATGTTCTGGCTGATCAGCGTGTCGATCACCTCGCCGGGGCTGACGCCGAACTGGGACAGCTTGGCATTGGAGAACTTGAGGGTGACCCGTTCATCCTGCACGCCGTATAGCTCGACCTTGCGGATCCCGTCGAGCTCGTAAAGCCGGTCGCGGATGTCGCGCGCCACCAAGCGCATCTCGGCCATGGAGAAACCGTCGCTCCACAAGGCGATCGTGGCGATCGACACCAGACCGAACTCGTCGTTGACGAAGGGTCCGATGGTTCCGTCCGGCAGGTCCGGCGCGAGATCGCTCATCTTGTTGCGCAAGCGGTTCCAGATCTCGTCCAGATCGCTGTATTCGTCGCGGGTGGTGGCGTGGACGATGGTCACTCCGGTTTTCGAATCCGAGGTGATTTCGTCGATCTCCGGCATGGTACGGATCTGCTCTTCGATGCGCCGGGTGATCAGATCCTCGACTTGTTCCGGCAGCATGCCGGGAAAGGCGGCGCTGACGACCGCCTCGCGAATCACGATCGGCGGGTCCTCCTGGCGCGGGAAGGTCAGGAATTGCATGATCCCGGCCAGGATCACCAGCACGAGGAAGCTGATGGTCACCCGCGAGGTATTCAGCGAGAATGCCGTGATGCCGCCCATGGCGCCGCCCCCTGCCCCCTGCCGCGCCTTATTGCGACATGAGTTTTACTTGCTGTCCGTCGCGCAGAAAGCTGACGCCGGCAACGACAATTATGTCGCCGGGTGCGAGTCCTTCGGTGATGTTCACGCGGTTGTCTTCCACGCCTTCGGTGCTAATGGCCGTCTTCTTCACCGTCGAGGACCCCTCGTCAAATATAAAAACGTAACCCTGCCCCGGCTCGGCGCCCGCCGCGATTGCCGAGACTGGCACGAGATAGGAGGTGCTGCCACCGTTATCGCCCAGAATGAGAGTGACCTCTGCCGTCATGCCCGGCAGGACGCTTTCCGGCGGATCGGCAAGCGCCACCTTGACGGGAAACGCGTTGGCGTCGCCCGCAACGGATCCGACCTCGGAGATGCGGCCCTTCTGGCTCGCTACTTGTTCGGACGGAAAGGTGATTTCGGCGGGTAGTCCAAGATGGACTTCGCCGATCGCTGTCTCGGGCACCGAGACCACGACTTCCATGGCGCCCTCGGCATAGACCTCAAACACCTTCTCGCCGCGCGCCACCTCCTGGAAAGGATCGACGAACTTGTTGGCGATAACTCCGTCGAACGGCGCTTCCAGGACCGTCTTCTCGAGATCCCGTCGTGCCAGATTCAGCTTCGAGCCGGCATAGGACACCTGGTTGGACGCACTGTCGCGCGCCGCGAGGGCCTGGTCGAAGGCCGCCTTCGCTACCCACTCCTTCTCGTAGAGGGTCTTCTGGCGGACGAATTCGGTTTCCTTTTCCGCGAGCTGCGCCTTGGCGCGGCCGACTTCGGCCTCCGCGCCTTCCACATTGAGCTGGAATGGCTTGTCGTCGAGGGTCGCCAGCACCTGGCCTTTGTCGACCCGGTCGCCCACGTTGACGTTGACCTCGCGGGTGTTGCCAGCAACCTCGAAGCTGATGCTCGAGGTGTCGACCGCCTCGACGACCCCGGGGAAGCGGCGCTGTTGCCCGGAGCCGCGATCGGCCACGGTGATGGTCTTGATGGCTCGGATATTCTCCAGCACCTCCGGCTGCTCCTCTTCGCAGGCAGGCAAAAGAAGGGCGAGGGCTGCGAGCAGGAGTCCTTTCGCGGCAAAGGCCGGCGTCCGGGTTTGGCCAGGTTCTGCCCTGCCAATCGTCTGAATCACGGAATGAGCCCCCCCTTCGGCAATCCGATGTTGGCCGCGACACCAGCCGCCTCGACCGCCAAGCCCGCGATTGTGCAAAGACTGGGCACGGCTGACAAGTGAACTGTGGTGCGGTTTCGTACAAAGACTCTCGCCAGCGCACGAAAAATTCAACCTTTTTTACTTAGTGAAGCTCTCCGTTTATTTTCTCTTGTTTTCATCACCCCGGAAATGACTGGAGAAGGACTGGGACTTGCTTGATGGTCGATGTGACGCGAGACGATCGCAGTCCCGGCGCAGTCCCGGCGCAGTCCCGGCCCGGGCGGGATGGCGCCGGATCGCCTACAGAGCTATATCGACGGCCTGCTGCGCGCGAGCAAAAGCCCGCCCGAGATCGTCGAGCGGCTGACCGGGTTCGGACTCGACCGGCAAGCCGCTACCGGCATGGTCACGAACTCCCTGGACGGGCAGTGGATCGAGGAAGGCGGCGGCGGGCAGCCCCTCGGCCGAGTCGGCCCCAAGCGCATGATCGTGGGGCTGCTGCTGATGCTCAGCGGCGCCGCGGCCAGGCTGGCCTCCTACACTCAACTTCCGTCTTCGCCCTCAGCGTCGACGTGGCCGACGTGTTTTACGGCGCCGTGGTCGCCGGCCCCGTCGATTTCGTCTACGGCCTCCTCCGCTGGCTCTACGGCTAGCTTCGCTCAAGATCGTCGAGAACTCGGCGGTTGAAGCTGTACAGCATGCCCTCCCAGAACGGCGAATAGAAGGCCTTGGCGGGAGCCGGCGAGCGCCGGGCCCGCTGGACCAGCTCGCAGATCCGGTCGTCTTCCACCCGAGCAAGCGCCGAGCCGGCGAAGCCGCGTTCGCGGTCTTCCCTAAAGGCCGGTTCCGTTGCCGCCCCGTCGTTGAAGAAGCTGGCCAGGAGCCACTCGCAGTCTTCCGGGCCGTTCGGGATCAGGATGCTGACGCGGATGTGAGTGGGAAAGACCAGGAACCCCAGGTTCGGGTACATATTCATGATGGAGGAGCGGGCGATTGGCTGGCCGTCGCTGACGCGGCGGATCTTCGGCAGCTCGACGGCGGGATAGGTGCCGCCGACAGCCGCGGTGTCGAAGGCAAGGCCCATGAAGCCGCGGTCGTCGACCTCCGTGAAGGTCTTGCCGCCACGGCCGTCCACCCGCGGCACATGATCCGACTTTCGGTACTGCAGGTGCACGAAATTCTCGTGATAGACGTCGGGGGCATAGTTCTCCCACAAGAGCTTCCAGTTGGCCTTGGCGGGGAAACGGTGGAGGCCGTCACCGTCCTCGGAATCGAATGCCATGGTCACGGTCGAGAAGTCGTGGTTGCCATAGAACTCGATCATGGGGGCGAGGAAATCTTCCAAGGGCGGCGCGTCGCCCGTGAAATTGATGAAAACGATGCCCTGCCAGATGCTGGAGCGAATCTCTTTCAGGTCCACATCGCGGTCCCGCAGGGCTGAAATGTCGGCCTCGGCGTAGCCGTCCCAATAGGGCGCGCCGATGAGGCGTCCTTCGAGGTCGTAGAGCCAACCGTGGTAGGGCGCCTCGAGTCGCTCCAGGCCCGATCCCCTGGCGGTCACCACGGGACAGCCGTCATGGGCGCAAACGTTATGGAAGACCCGCAAGCGCCCGCCGCCGTCGCGGACCATCACCAGGGGGTAGCCGAAAATCCAGAGCGGATGAACGTCCCCTGGATTGGGCAGGGCCGGCGCCATGCCGATGGCCACCCAGGTGGGCGCGAAGACCCGCTCCACCTCGAGCTCGAAGAAGTCTTGCGAGGTGTAGGCAATCGGGGGAAAAGGGCTGGCGGATTCGATGGACGCCCGCAGCGCCGCGCGCTCGGCGGGCGAAAGCAAAGACTCGAGGGGATCGGCCATGGTTCTTCCTTACCCGATGATCCGGTGATCTGCCGTCACGAGCCGGGGCGTCACTGGTCCGCCGGCCGTCGGGCCTGCCAGCCGTAGCCCAGGTACTCCCATTCCACCCGGTCGTGGCCGAGGGTTATCGCGTTAAAGCCCTCCGCGGTGCCGAAATAGGGGCCGCGCCACCACTTGCCGCAGACCGCACCGCCGGTGATGAAGGTGGTCCCGCGCAAGCGCAGCAGCTCGCTCACATGCAGGTGGCCTTGCAGCACCAAAACCAGGTTGCGGTCCGCGAAAAGCGCCAGCACCTCGGTATTGTTGACCACGACCCGGTTCGGTCTGGCCTGAAATGTCGCGCCCCTGGACAGGCCGTAGTGGGCTGTCAGGAGTGGAATGTGGAGCAC